>JANOLC010000078.1:0-8208 GCA_031419575.1 Burkholderiales bacterium
CAATTTTGCCGACCATGGGTGGCCAGACGGCGCTGAACTGCGCGTTGGACCTCTGGCATAACGGCGTTCTTGAAAAATACCGGGGTGCAGCGACGGGTAAGCCAATTGAGTTGATTGGTGCCACACCAGAGGCCATCGACAAGGCCGAGGACCGGTTGAAGTTCAAAGACGCCATGACCAAAATTGGTTTGGGCTCAGCCCGCTCAGGCATTGCCCACAGCATGGCGGATGCCTGGAGCGTGCAAAAAACCTTGGGCTTCCCCACTGTGATTCGCCCTAGCTTTACGCTGGGTGGCACGGGGGGCGGCATCGCCTACAACGCCGAAGAGTTTGAGACCATCTGCAAACGCGGCCTGGAGGCCTCACCGACCAATGAGCTGCTGATTGAAGAGTCGCTGCTGGGTTGGAAAGAGTACGAGATGGAAGTGGTGCGCGACAAAGCTGACAACTGCATCATCGTCTGCTCGATTGAAAACCTCGACCCCATGGGTGTGCATACGGGCGATTCCATCACTGTGGCTCCAGCACAAACGCTGACAGACAAGGAATACCAGATTCTGCGCAATGCGTCTCTGGCGGTGCTGCGCGAAATTGGTGTGGACACAGGTGGCTCCAACGTGCAGTTTTCCATCAACCCGGATGATGGCCGCATGGTGGTGATTGAGATGAACCCCCGGGTGTCACGCTCTTCCGCGTTGGCCTCCAAAGCGACCGGTTTCCCGATTGCCAAAGTCGCCGCCAAACTGGCCGTGGGCTACACGCTGGACGAGTTGCGCAATGACATCACGGGCGGTGCCACGCCCGCCAGTTTTGAGCCCAGTATTGACTACGTGGTTACCAAAATTCCGCGTTTCGCATTCGAGAAGTTCCCGACAGCGGACTCGCGTTTAACGACCCATATGAAGTCGGTCGGTGAAGTGATGGCCATGGGCCGCACCTTCCAGGAGTCGTTCCAGAAAGCCCTGCGCGGTCTGGAAGTGGGCGTGGATGGCATGAACGAGAAAACCCAGGACCGGGAAGTGCTTGAAAAAGAGCTGGGCGAGCCCGGCCCTGAGCGCATCTGGTACGTGGGTGATGCGTTCGCCCAAGGCATGAGCGTGGACGAGGTTTTTGCGCTGACCAAAATTGACCGCTGGTTTTTGGTGCAGATCGAGCAGATCGTGAAGATCGAACTTGAGATTGAAAATCTGCCGTCAGCAGAAGGCAAAACCGCGCTGGACGACATTGACGCCTCCACGCTGCGTAGCCTGAAGCAAAAGGGCTTTTCAGACCGTCGCCTGGCACGTCAGTTCAAGACGACCGATGCGGCCGTTCGCAATAAGCGCCGCGAACTGGGTGTGCGGCCTGTCTACAAACGCGTGGACACTTGCGCGGCTGAATTTGCCACCAACACGGCCTATCTGTATTCGACCTATGAGGCCGAGGGGTCAGAGTGTGAAGCCGAACCCACCACCAACAAAAAAATCATGGTGCTGGGTGGCGGGCCTAACCGCATTGGTCAGGGCATCGAGTTTGACTATTGCTGCGTGCACGCCGCGCTGGCCCTGCGTGAAGACGGGTACGAGACCATCATGGTCAACTGCAACCCAGAGACAGTGTCTACCGACTACGACACTTCCGACCGCCTGTACTTTGAGCCGCTCACGCTCGAAGATGTGCTGGAGATTGTGGACAAAGAGAAGCCATGGGGCGTGATTGTTCAATACGGCGGTCAAACACCGTTGAAGCTGGCACTTGATCTGGAAGCCAATGGCGTGCCCATCATCGGTACCAGCCCGGACATGATTGATGCGGCAGAAGACCGCGAGCGCTTTCAAAAGCTGCTGCATGAACTCGAATTGCGCCAGCCGCCCAATGCCACCGCCCGTACCGAGCCTGAAGCGCTGGAAAAGGCCGCCGCGCTGGGCTATCCTTTGGTGGTGCGCCCCAGTTACGTGCTCGGTGGGCGCGCGATGGAGATCGTGCATGAGCAGCGTGACTTGGAGCGCTACATGCGTGAAGCCGTCAAGGTCTCACACGACTCCCCCGTGTTGCTCGACCGCTTTCTGAACGATGCCATCGAATGCGATGTGGATTGCATTCGCGACTCGCAAGGGGCCACTTTCATTGGCGGCGTCATGGAGCACATCGAACAGGCCGGTGTTCACAGCGGTGACTCGGCGTGTTCGCTGCCGCCCTATTCGCTCTCGATAGAGACTGTGGATGAGATCAAGCGCCAAACCGCTGCCATGGCTAAAGCCCTGAACGTGGTTGGTTTGATGAACGTGCAGTTCGCCATTCAAAACACCGATGGCAAAGACGTGATCTTTGTGCTGGAAGTCAACCCGCGTGCTTCACGTACCGTGCCGTTTGTCAGCAAGGCCACCGGCATCCAGCTGGCCAAGGTGGCGGCACGTTGCATGGCGGGGCAAAGTCTGGCCAGCCAGGGCATCACGAAGGAAGTCACGCCGCCGTACTTCAGCGTTAAAGAGGCCGTGTTCCCCTTTGTCAAGTTTCCCGGTGTGGACACGATTCTCGGCCCCGAGATGAAATCCACGGGTGAGGTCATGGGTGTGGGCAAAACCTTTGGCGAGGCGTTTGTAAAGTCGCAATTGGGCGCGGGCACCAAGCTGCCCCGTGCTTTCAAAAGCACGGGCGAGTCCACCGGCAAGGTGTTCATCTCGGTCAAACAAAGCGACAAACCACGCGCTGTGGAGATAGCGCGCGAGCTGGCGGCCATGGAGTTTCAGTTGATTGCCACCAAAGGCACGGCAGCTGCCATCTCTGCAGCTGGCGTGGCATGCGCCGTGGTGAATAAAGTCACCGAAGGCCGCCCTCATATCGTGGACATGATCAAGAACCAGGAAATCGCCCTGGTCATCAACACGGTGGAAGAGCGCCGCAACGCGATTGCCGATTCTCGCCAGATCCGCACCTCGGCCTTGCTGGCCCGGGTGACCACCTTCACCACCATCGCGGGTGCACAAGCCGCCGTTGAGGGCATGAAATACATGGATCACCTGGACGTGGTGTCTTTGCAAGAATTGCACCGCCAACTATTGGTCTGAGGTTGACGTAACCTCGGCATAAGGTTGGCATAATTCGCACTCGATGGGGACAGACCGGCGCATGGGCGCTGCTCTGTCCCCGCTACTTTTTGAGACCATTGGGTCACTTTTTTTTCACTCTCCATCCCTGTTCTTATGGCAACCATTCCTATCACCAAGCGCGGCGCTGAATTGCTCAAGGCCGAGTTGCACAAACTCAAAACCGTAGAACGCCCTTGGGTGATTGGTGCGATTGCCGAAGCCCGTGCTCAAGGCGACTTGAGCGAAAACGCCGAGTACGAGACCGCCAAAGACCGCCAGGGTTTCATTGAAGGCCGAATTCAAGAAGTTGAAGGCAAGCTATCTGTCTGCCAGGTCATTGACCCGACTGAATTGGATGCCGGTGGCAAAGTTGTTTTTGGCTCTACAGTGGATCTGGAAGACGAAGAGTCCGGTGCCAAGGTGCGCTACCAGATCGTTGGCGAAGACGAGGCCGATCTGAAACTGGGGCTGGTCAACATCAGTTCACCGATTGCACGGGCACTGATCGGCAAGGAGGAGGGCGACACCGCGGAAGTGATGGCCCCCGGTGGCATCAAGCGGTACGAGGTGATTGCGGTCAGCTACGTTTAGAGGCTGCGTTTTGATGGCGCGCCTGTCAGTTGTGATTGCTGCGTTGTGGTGGGGTAGCCTGACCACGCTGGGTTTCATGGTGGTTCCCATGTTGTTTGCCAATCTGCCGACTCCTGCGATGGCGGGTGGTATAGCGGCCAAGCTGTTCAGTGCGCAGACTTGGACTTCATGTGGCTGTGGATTGCTTCTTTTGATGATTTCATCAAAGAAAAGGCCTGAAGTCCCCGTACCTGTTGAATACTTTGCTATTAGTTGTATAGCGGGTGGTATGTTGCTCGCACTGTTGGCTGAGTTTGCCATCGCTCCCCGAATCATGGCGCGCGACAGCCTGAAGCTTTGGCACAGCCTGGGCAGTGCCATGTATGTGTTGCATTGGGTTTGCGCAGGGGCCACGCTGTGGAAGGTGGCTGTCCCCCGTGTTGTTAGCCAGTGCAGTGAGGTCAAGGTTCAGTCGACATCCTGACCCAGCTCAGGCTCAGGCTCAGGTCTGGCTGCGTTTTTTGATGCTGGTCTGCTTGGGCTTGGCGCGTTTGACTTCACCGCCTTGCGTCAGGCGCTGATTTCCAAGCACACGCAGGGTTTTTACCTCAGGCCGCTGACCACCGCGTTTGCTGTACTTAAGCACCTTGAAGTCGCGTGGACCGGGCATGCGGTCTTCGTCGGCTGCGGCGCGTTCTTTTTCGGGGATGGGGCGCCACAGCACCAGCAATTTGCCAATATGTTGAATGGGCGCGGCGCTGAGTTCGTCCGCCAGGGTTTTGAACATGATCTCGCGGGCGGCGCGGTCGTCCGAGAACACGCGGACTTTGATGAGTCCGTGGGCGTTCAAGGCAGAGTCCACCTCTTTTTTGACATTGTCGGTGAGGCCGTCGCCGCCCACCATGACGACAGGGTCCAAGTGATGGGCGAGGGCGCGGTGCTCTTTGCGTTGCGCAGGGGTGAGTTGTATGAGAGGCATAACTGTATTATCGGCGACGATGGCAAACAAACAAGATATCCCCCAAGGCAAGGCGCTTTTGAAGGCACCTTTGAAGACCGCAGCCAAAACGCTGCACAAGACGTCCGATAAGGCCAAAGGCAGCAAAGTCAACCGCGCGTGGATCAACGACCACGTCAATGACCCCTATGTGCGGCTGGCCAAACGCGAGGGTTACCGGGCGCGCGCGGCCTATAAGCTCAAGGAAATTGACGAGAGCTTTTCACTCATCAAACCAGGTCAATTGGTGGTGGACTTGGGTTCCACGCCCGGTGCCTGGAGCCAGTATTTGCGGCGCAAGATGGGCTCTCGCGTGAGCGTTCAAGCGGGCGCTGCAAGCGTCGGCGTGGCCGTGGGCGACCTGAACGGTTGCATCATCGCCCTGGACCTATTGCCCATGGACCCGGTCGAGGGGGTGACGTTTTTGTTGGGCGACATGCGTGAAGACGCCGTTTTGGCCCAACTCAGCGGCGAAATGGCCGGGCGTCTGGCTGATGTGGTGGTGTCGGACATGGCGCCCAACCTGTCGGGTATCCATTCAGCCGATGCGGCCCGGGTAGAACATCTGATCGAGTTGGCAATTGACTTCAGCCAAGCCCACATGAAACGCAACGGCACGCTGGTGGCCAAAGTATTTCATGGCACGGGTTATGACGACTTGGTGCGCCTGTTCAAGGCTAATTTTCTGGTGGTCAAACCTGTCAAGCCCAAGGCATCACGGGACAAGTCGACCGAGACGTTTTTGGTCGGAATCGGGCTTAAGGCATTGCCTGAGGCTGCCGAATGAAAGAAAAATGCCACAAATCCCTTGTGGCGCTTGGGGCTGACAGCCTCAATTTAGCCCGGCCCAAGCCTTGAAAAGCCTAAAATAGTGGCCAGATACGTTTTCTTCTTCTTATACTGCGTCCGCACTGGAGCCTCGTTTGAACAATCAGTGGTTTTCTAAAATTGCCGTATGGCTGGTGATTGCCCTTGTGCTTTTCACCGTTTTTAAACAATTCGACACGCGCAACGTCGCCGGTGCCGGGTACTTGGGGTACTCCGACTTTCTGGAGGAAGTGCGCGGCAAGCGAATCAAGAGCGCCATCATTCAAGAAGGCCAGGGCGGCACCGAGATCATCGCCGTCACCAACGATGACCGCAAAGTTCGCACCACCGCCACCTATCTGGACCGTGGCTTGGTCGGTGACCTGATCGCCAATGGCGTGAAATTTGATGTCAAAGCCCGCGAAGAGGGCTCCCTGTTGATGACTTTGCTGGTTAGTTGGGGCCCGATGCTGTTGCTGATTGGCGTCTGGGTGTACTTCATGCGGCAAATGCAGGGTGGTGGCAAAGGCGGTGCCTTCAGTTTCGGTAAAAGCAAAGCACGTTTGCTGGATGAAAACACCAACTTAGTCACGTTTGCCGATGTGGCCGGTTGCGACGAGGCCAAGGAAGAAGTTAAAGAGGTCGTGGACTTCCTGAAAGACCCCGCCAAGTTTCAGAAACTGGGTGGTCGTATTCCACGGGGTCTGCTGCTGGTCGGCCCACCCGGAACCGGTAAAACTCTGCTGGCCAAGTCCATCGCTGGCGAAGCCAAGGTGCCGTTCTTCAGCATTTCGGGCTCTGATTTTGTGGAAATGTTCGTTGGCGTGGGCGCGTCCCGTGTTCGTGACATGTTTGACAACGCCAAGAAAAATGCGCCCTGCATTATCTTTATTGATGAGATCGACGCCGTAGGCCGCCAGCGCGGTGCCGGCTTGGGTGGTGGTAATGACGAGCGGGAACAAACGCTGAATCAGATGTTGGTCGAGATGGACGGGTTTGAGACCAATGTGGGTGTGATCGTCGTCGCGGCCACCAACCGCCCCGACATTCTGGATGCCGCGCTTTTGCGTCCCGGGCGTTTTGACCGGCAGGTGTATGTGACGTTGCCCGACATTCGCGGCCGTGAACAAATTTTGAATGTTCACATGCGTAAAGTACCCTTGGGCCAGGATGTCAGCCCTGGCGTGATTGCCCGCGGTACGCCCGGCATGTCAGGCGCCGATTTGGCCAACTTGTGCAATGAAGCCGCTTTGATGGCTGCGCGCCGCAGTGCTCGCGTGGTGGAAATGCAGGATTTCGAGAAAGCCAAAGACAAAATTTTGATGGGCCCCGAGCGCAAGAGCATGGTCATGCCTGAAAGCGAGCGCAGAAACACGGCGTACCACGAGTCTGGCCATGCGCTCATCGGCAAGCTGATGCCCAAGTGCGACCCGGTACACAAGGTGACTGTGATCCCCCGGGGCCGTGCTTTGGGTGTGACCATGAGCCTGCCAGCGCAAGACCGCTACAGCTACGACAGTGAATACATGCTCAGCCAGATCAGCATGCTGTTTGGTGGCCGTATCGCCGAAGAGGTGTTTATGCACCAGATGACGACTGGTGCCAGCAACGACTTTGAGCGCGCCACCCAAATCGCCCGCGACATGGTTACCCGCTACGGCATGACCGACGCACTGGGCCCTATGGTGTATGCCGAAAATGAAGGCGAAGTCTTCCTGGGCCGTAGCGTGACCAAAACCACCAACATGAGCGAGCAGACCATGCAAAAGGTGGATGGCGAGGTGCGCCGTATTATTGACCAACAGTACGCTCTGGCGCGCAAGCTGATCGAAGACAACCAGGACAAAATGCACGCCATGGCCAAGGCCCTGCTGGAATGGGAAACCATTGACAGTGAGCAGATCGACGACATCATGGCTGGGCGTGAGCCTCGTCCCCCTAAGGACTGGACGCCTCGCGTGCCCAACTCAGGCGGCGGAACTTCTGGTGGCATGCCCGCTGTCAACCCAGAGCCGGCACCTACAGCCGCTTGATCAAAAAAAGGGGCTTATGCCCCTTTTTTTCATTACCTCCCCATTATCTTCTCATGGCTTCGCGTTCATGATCTGGCAAACCACCCGCTTTTTAGTGGATCTGAACAGCCCCAAAGTGATGGGTATTGTCAATGTCACGCCTGACTCCTTCTCGGACGGTGGCGAGTATGCGTCCACCAAGACGGCACTGAAGCAGTGTGAAGTTTTGCTCAAAGCGGGCGCTGACATTTTGGACATCGGTGGGGAGTCTTCCCGACCGGGCGCCGTCGCTTTGCCCGTAGCTGAGGAGTTGGCAAGGGTCATGCCAGTGCTGGCGCAGGCGGTCAAACTGGGCGTGCCGATTTCCATCGACACCTACAAGCCGCAGGTCATGCAGGCTGCGTTGGATTTGGGTGTGGACATCATCAATGACATTCGTGCATTGCAGTGGAGGGAAGATTCGCCAGAGGCTGACACTGGCCTGCCCCGTGGCATGCAGCTGGTGGCCCGCCATCCCCGCTGCGGTGTGTGCATCATGCACATGCATCGCGATCCGCAGACCATGCAGGTGACCCCCATGACAGGGGATGTGGTGTCCCAGGTGCTATATTTTTGGAAGCAAACTATACAACAACTACGGGGACTTGGGGTAGAAAACACTCGCATTGTGCTGGACCCTGGCATTGGTTTCGGTAAAACCGTCAAACAGAATTTTGAGTTGTTGGCGCGCCAGTCCGAGCTGATGGAGACCGGC
>JANOLC010000079.1:0-1819 GCA_031419575.1 Burkholderiales bacterium
CGCGCGGTACAGCGTGCGGGCCACGGCGGTGTAGAGCGTGTCGTTCACCAGGGTGGATTTGCCCGAACCGGACACACCGGTCACACAGGTCAGCAGGCCCACGGGGATCTCCACGCTCACGTTTTTAAGGTTGTGGCCGGTCGCGCCAATCACCCGCAGCACCTGCATGGCGCCCAAGCTTGCCTGGTGTGCGGCTTCACGCTCGGCGCGGCGGGCGGCAGCGGGGCTTTGCGGGAAGCGCGATGATTTGAACCGGTCGGGCGACTCGGTGGATTTCACCGCAGGCAGCCAGGCCGTGCGGTGCTTGGGCACGGCGATTTTGAGCGTTTGCGCCAGGTACTTGCCGGTGAGCGAATCGGGGTTGTCACGCACCTGCGCAAACGTGCCCTGCGCCATCACGCGGCCACCGTGCACACCCGCGCCGGGGCCCATGTCGATGACGTGGTCAGCCGCGCGAATCATGTCCTCGTCATGCTCCACCACGATGACGCTATTGCCAATGTCGCGCAGGTGTTGCAAGGTGGCAATCAGCCGGTCGTTGTCACGCTGGTGCAGGCCGATGCTGGGCTCGTCCAGCACGTACATCACACCCGTCAGCCCGGAGCCAATTTGCGAGGCCAGGCGGATACGTTGCGACTCGCCACCGCTCAGGGTTTCGGCGCTGCGGTCCAGGCTTAGATAGCTTAGACCCACGTCGTTCAAAAACTTCAGGCGCAGGCTGATCTCGCGCACCACTTTGGCGGCAATATCGCCCTTGGCGCCGGGGATGGTCAGCGTGTTGAAGTAGGCAAAGCAGTCGCGCAAGGTGGCGTGGCTCACCTCAAAAATGGCGCGGGCTCCTGCGCCCTCACCCAGCTTCACATGGCGCGCCTCTTTGCGCAGACGCGAGCCACCGCACTCGGTGCAGGCCTGAGTGCTGCGGTAGCGCGACAGGTCTTCGCGCACCAGGGTCGAATCGGTCTCGCGGTAGCGCCGCTGCATGTTGGGGATGATGCCCTCGAACGGGTGCTTTTTGGTGAGCTTTTTACCTTCTGAGGCACCGGAGTCCATGATGTAGCTGAACTTGATCTCCTCGTCGCCCGAGCCGTGCAGCACTGCGTGGGCAATCTCGGGCGGCAGCGCTTCGAACGCCAGCTCCAGGTCAAATTTGTAATGTTTGGCCAGGCTCTCCAGCATCGAAAAATAGTAGCCATTGCGCCGGTCCCAGCCCTTGATGGCACCGCTGGCCAGGCTGAGTGTGGGGAAGGCCACCACCCGCGCGGGGTCGAAAAACTCCTGATGCCCCAAGCCGTCACAGGCCGGGCAGGCCCCCACGGGCGAGTTGAACGAGAACAGCCGGGGCTCCAGCTCCTGAATCGAATAGCTGCACACCGGGCAGGCGAATTTGGCGTTGAACAGGTGCTCTATGGGTTTTGAGGCTTGAATATGCCTCAAGTCCCCGTCACTGCTTGATAGTTTGCTATCAATTTTAGATTCTGTTCGAGCGTCCATCTCCATAGCAATGGCGCGGCCGTCGGCCAGACGCAGCGCGGCTTCGAAGCTTTCGGCCAGGCGCTGCTTGAGGTTGTCAAACTCCGTTCGGGCTGAGACAGTCGTTGCCTGCCCTTCGACAAGGCCTGTCCTGAGTTCGCCGAAGGGCTCAGTGCGAACGGGTGGATGGCGCACCTTGATGCGGTCCACCACCACGTCAATGTCGTGCTTTTCGGTTTTCTTCAGCTTGGGCAGATTTTCAACTTCATACGACTCGCCGTCCACCCGAAATCGCACGTAGCCTTGGGCCTGCATGTCGGCAAACACGTCCAGAAACTCGCCTTTTTTC
>JANOLC010000080.1:0-15575 GCA_031419575.1 Burkholderiales bacterium
CAAGGCCTAGCCCTTGGCGACCTTGCGTTTCCACATTTGCCAAGGGCGGTCCAGGTGCTCGTCGTTCATGGCCGAGGTGGCAGCGGCTTCGGCATCGGTCAAAAAGTTGACCTCACCCAGCGCCATCGCCTGGGATTGCAAACGGGCGCTGCTCTCGGTGTAAATGGCCCTGAACACCACCTGCTGAATCGAGAAGCCCACCGTCACGCTACCGTGCCCACGCATCAGAGCCACAGCGCAGCCACCCAGCACATCGGCCAGCGCGCGCCCCAGGGCCTGGTTGCGCACCAGCAGGTCGGTGTTTTCACCGGCGCTGTGGCGTATCTCAAACACCGGGGTGACCGCACCCAAAAAGCCACTCATGTGGCAGATGGGTCGCAGCCGCGCAGCCGTCACACCAAACGGTATCACCGCCGGTGAATGGCTGTGAATGACGGCCATCACATCGGGCCGGGCGCGGTAAATCTCGCTGTGGATGAAGCGCTCGACATAGGTGCGCCGGCCCTGCATATCGTGCACGTTGCCGTCCAGGTCGCAGGCCAGAATGTCCTCTGCCATCACCAGCGCCGGAGCCATGCTGCGGGCGATCAAAAAGCGATCAGGGTTCTGGTCGTCACGCACGCTGATGTGGCCAAATCCGTCGAGCACACCTTCGTTCACCAGAATGTGATTGGCCACGACCAAGTCGTCAATGAGGGCGGGGTTGAATGAGTTGGCGGTCGTTGCCATGGGCAGGTTTCCTTGTTGTGTTCGTGATGGGGTCGAATGGATTCGCATGGGATTGTCAGTGTGTCATAACGCGCGGGCCTGTACTATCAGCCACTCAAAATGGCTTTGCGCCGCAGGAGATAAATCAATGACAAAAATTAGCTGTTTCAGTACTCACACCACTACTCGAACCATCACCCGCGCACTCATGGGTGCTTTCATCGGTGTGGTGGCAACTCTGCCAGTCGCCTGGGGGCAGGCGTATCCGGCGCGAAGCATTCAGGTGGTGGTACCGGTGGCTGCGGGTGGCGGCACGGATCTACTGGCACGCAACTTGGGTCAAAAAGTGGGTGAGCTGCTGGGCCAGCCCGTCGTCATTGAAAACAAGCTGGGGGCGGGCGGCAACATCGGGGTTGAATACGTCGCGCGCGCAAAACCGGATGGCTACACCCTGCTGGTCAGCCCCGGCACCATTGCCACCAACGTGGCGGTGTACCGCAAGCTGCCGTATGACCTCACCAAAGACTTGCAGGCCATCACCCTGATAGGCCAAACCGCCAGTGTGCTGGTGGTGCATCCGTCCCTCAAGGTCAACACCGTGAAGGAGTTCGTGGACTATGTTCGCGCCAACCCAGGGCAACTGAACTACGGCTCGGCCGGCACAGGCAGCCCGCAACATCTGCATGCCGAGTTCTTCAACCAGCTCGCGGGCACCAAATCCAGCCACATTCCCTACAAAGGTCAGTCGCAGGCGATGAATGATCTGCTAGGTGGGCAGCTGAATTACATGTTCAGCCCCTTGCAAAACGCGCTGCCCAACATCCAGCAGGGGCGTTTGCGTGCCCTGGCCGTCGCCACTGCTCAGCGCAACAAGGCCTTGCCCAATGTGCCGACCTTGCAGGAACTGGGCTACAAAGACGTGGACTTGTCCAATTGGTTTGCCGTCTACGCCCCCGCTGGTACGCCCAAAGCCGTGGTGCAAAAACTTAATGCGGCGTTTGTGAAAGCAGGAACTTCGCCTGAGATGAAAGAAAAGATGGCGGGTTTGGGATTCGAGTCGTTCTTCACTACCCCCGACCAGACCACCGACTTCATGCGCTCCGAGCTGGTGCGCTGGGCGCGCGTGGCGGCTTATGCGGGGATTCAGGCTGAGTGAAGTTGTCGCCATGAAATACAGCGCCATCGTCTCCAGCAAAGGGCAGGTCACGTTACCAGCAGCCCTGCGCGCTGGGCTGGGCATTGCGCCTGGCTCGCATGTTCAGCTTGAGTTGCAAGGGCTGGAAATTGTCGTCAGGCCTGTGCCGCCCATGAATGCGTATTGCGGCATGCTCAAAGGCCACGACTTGGGTGATATCGAGCCTGAGAAGGAGCTGGATCGGGAGTTTGAATGACTGCGTTGTTTGGCGCTCGACAATGTGACAGGCCGCATTGGGCCAAGAGTAATTATCGGCCAATGACTGCTTCGGAGGAGCCAAACTGCTGTCAGAAGCGCGGCTATTTCAGATTTGGGGAGTGTCGGCATCGGGCTGGAAGCGATCTGCCACCAGTGGCTGCTCCAAGGTGGTTCAGTGGAAGAGATCTACTTACTCAATCACGCCGTCAACAACGCAGACATGAGAATACACATACCCGTTCAGGCTGGAGCCGAACCGGTGAATGAAGGAGACTGCGCCTATGTGCAACGCCGCCTTCTCCACATTTGCCGCACCGGCGCTGTGGGTCTGCAGAGTTTGCGCGATGACCCTGAGGAAGATGCGCGGAACCATGCCCAGAACTGCCCCGTCACGCTGCATGAAGTAGCGCACGGTGGCGCTGCGTGCAGGATGGCCGTCCAACTCGTGCCATGCTTTTGTCTATTGAACCGGAACCCATGGGACTTGTGGACTTGGACTTCAACTTCATACCTCCACCATCCGCCATGGCACTCCTGCTTCGCCTGGGTAGGGGGGTGCTTCTGCTGCCTTTGCCGAGGGGGAGGTTCTAACCTACCGCATTTAATTGTCGGATAAATTTACAATTGCGCTCGATCCACTGAGCTGTCAAACTTGCAAAAAACACAATTTCCCTCTCAGGCGCGACATTTTCGACAATATGGCATGGTTTATGCTGAAATTTTTTAAGGTCCTGAATCAACATTTTGAGACCCGATTTGCTTTGAACTTCCCCGAATTTTCCGACAGGCGCTCAGTCGCAAATTGGTTCGGATGTTTTCTTACAGAAAGGTACCTAACGATGTCTTCTTCATTTTCAGTATTCACCGGTGGCTTTAGTATGAAGAAGTTCATGCCTGACGGTGCCCAAAAACCTGCGCGCCAACTGTTGCTGTCACTTTTGTTGACAGTAGCAGCCAGCTACCCCGCCACAGCCAGCATGATCACCTGGACGCTGACCGACGTCAACTTCAAGACCACCGGCTTATCGGACTCCTACAACGCAGGCAATATCACGGGTTCATTCGTGTACAACACCAGCAGTCGTAAGGTGGAGTCATTCAATTTCAGTGACTATTGGCTGAATTCCGGTTCCCGTATGGCCGACCGTGAAGGTTGCTGGAACTCGGACGCGGTCGCCCACTGTGACATCCGCAACGCGACTCTGGACATGCCAAATGATGGTTCTCCATCTTTATTGTCACTCAGTGATTTTCATCCCAATGGTGCAGTCTTTTTTAGCACCACCTCTCTGAATCTGTACTTCTCAAACAACCTGAACGACTACGTCAACGGCGGCAGCATGAATGTCCTGCCCGGCTATAGCGACGAGGTCTGGCGAGCGGGTTCGTACTTTAACAATCTAAGCTACGGATATGATTCCAGAACCGTTCGCTCTGGTCGCATTGTGGGCGTGCCCACGATTACCAACGGAGACTGCTGGATCGACGAGCAAGGACTCCAAGTCTGCACCGCAATTGTTCCACCTACTGAGGTGCCGGAGCCTCAAACGCTAGCGCTCGTGCTTGCGGCATTGGTAGGCGCTGTGTGGGTGCGTGCGCGCCGTAGTGTCTAAAACGCATTTTCGACAGCGTTCTTCTGTGTAGATTCGACGGGCTTGCAAGCCATTGGCAGTGCACGGGTTTTCGGCCGGCATGGTGCCAGCATTGATGTGTTTTGTCGAAACCTGTTCTGGCAAATGTCTCCGAGCAGTTCATGGAGACTGGAAAAGCGGAGCTTCCAGTCGCTCTTGTCGATTGCCAATATCGTTTTAACTGTTGGATCAAATTGCGACAAACCCAGTGGGGCTGAACAAGCAGCTATCCGTGTCCAGCAAGTGCAGGCATTCCTTGTCGGCGACCCGCACCAGAAAATCAAGACGGGCAGTCTGGGACGGCGTGATTTTCACAGACACACGCCCTCCACAGGGGCAGCGGCGTGAATTACGGAGGAAGTTCAAGCACATGATACCAAGTATGGCACGGGTTTTGGGGTTCGAAACACGTTTGACCCAGGCAGTTTTAGCGCTCACAGCCGCTCAACGGCGAGACCTTGGGATGCAAGATGGATTTGGTTCTACCGCGCGCGCAGCTGCTCCCGGCAGCTGTGCAAATCGCCGCTTTACTGAGTCACCAGTTGATGCGCTGGTCCAGTTCGTAGTCCGGTGCCGGTTGTGCCGCTAAATCCCAGCCTGGGTCAATTTGCACCCCCTCACCCACCTGCGCATCGCAGTCACACCATAACGGTGGCCCGCGTGCCTTAGGAATATCAATCCTACGCCCGCTTTCGAGGAGGCAGATCGTGAATGGCTACTACCGGTATCGCGGCTAAGCAGACGATTAGTTGAATGTCAGCTTCATGGCAACACGGATGCAAGTGCGGGCGACTGCACCGGGTCGAACACAGTCCTTACCTCTTTCCGCCAAACGGACATAACCCTTCGTACCTGAAGTCCCGCGACAAACCTTTTATGACGTGCTCGACCGCTATCTGCGTCAATCACCAGTCAACTTAAGCAGCATCGCATCCCCATAGCTGAAAAACCGGTACTGCTGCTCAATCGCGTGGCGGTACAAACCCATGATGGGCTCGTACCCTGCAAAGGCACTCACCAGCATCATCAGGCTGGATTTGGGCAGGTGAAAGTTGGTGATCAGCCCGTCCACCAGTTTGAACTCAAAACCCGGCGTGATGAAGATGCGGGTGTCACCCGTGGCCACGCCCGTCAGTGCCCAGGACTCCAGCGTGCGCACACTGGTCGTGCCTACTGCAATGACGCGTCCACCGCGCGCTCGGCAATCAGCGATGGCTTGCTCCGTGGTGGCGGGCACGTCGTACCACTCGCTGTGCATTTGGTGATCCGCCAGGTTTTCGGTTTTGACGGGCTGGAAGGTGCCCGCGCCCACATGCAGGGTGACACTGGCGCGCTGCACCCCACAGGCATCAATGGCAGCCAGGAGCGCATCGTCAAAATGCAACGCGGCGGTGGGGGCGGCCACGGCACCGGGGTTTTTGGCGAATACGGTCTGGTAGCGCGCCACGTCTTCTGCCGAGTCGGTGTGATCTATATACGGCGGGAGAGGCACGTGGCCGTGGCGCTCCATCAGCGTGTGAGGGTCGTCACCCGCATCGTTACTCAGCACAAAGCGGAACATCGCGCCGTCGGCATCGGGCCAACGTCCCAGCAGCGTGGCACTTAACCCGTCGTGCGTACCCGGCGCGCCGACCAATCTGACGGTGGTGCCGACTTCGGGCTTTTTGCTGACCCGTATGTGCGCCGCCACCTGGTTGCCACCCAGCACCCGCTCAATCAACAGTTCCAGCTTGCCGCCCGTGGGCTTCTCGCCAAACAGCCGTGCCTTGATGACCTTGGTGTCGTTAAAAATCATCAAGTCGCCGGGGTTCAGCAGGGCCGGCAAATCAGAAAAGATGCGGTCAACGGGCGGAGTGCCGGTGCCATCCAGCAACCTGGAGCCACTTCGCGTGGGGGCTGGATGCTGGGCAATCAGCTCAGGGGGCAGAACAAAGTCGAAATCGCTCAGGGTGAAGGTGCGGGGTGATGCGTTTGGAGTGCTGTGCATGGTGTTTGAGGGGTGATGCAGAATTGTCCCATGCCGCCCAAGTCATCCCAGTCCTCAGTTACATCACCCCCAGGTGCGACTAAAAGCCAGGCTAAATCCCCCGCCCAAAAGGCCATGGACAAGTTGGGCCTGCGCCGCGACATCGACTTGGCCCTGCATTTGCCGCTGCGGTATGAGGATGAAACCCGCATCACCCGCCTGCGCGATGCGCGCGAGGGCAACACGGTGCAGATCGAAGGCGTGGTGACCCAGTGTGAAGTTCAGCTCAGTGGCCGCCGCCAGTTGCTGGTCACGGTGGACGATGGGTCGGACACCTGCATGCTGCGCTTTTTCAGCTTTTACCCATCGCAGCAAAAGGAGCTGGCGGTGGGCACAACGATTCGCGCACGGGGCGAGGTGAGAGGTGGTTTTCTGGGCTGGACCATGATGCATCCGGCCTTCTCCAAAGCGGGGGGCGATTTGCCTGCCGCGCTGACACCCGTTTACCCCACGTCCGCCGGTTTGCCCCAGGCCTATCTGCGCAAGGCCGTGGCCAGCGGGATGGCTCGGGCGAACCTCTCTGAGACCATTCCCGAGCAGTTTTTAGATAAAAATGGCTTTAAGTCCCCATGGTTATTGAAAAGTTCGCTATCATTTTTGCACCACCCAACGCCTGATGTCTCTCTGGCCCAACTGGAAGATCACAGCCACCCCGCCTGGCAGCGCCTGAAAATGGAGGAGCTGCTGGCGCAACAACTCTCTCAATTGCAAAGTCGGCGTGCGCGTGATTTGCTGCGGGCGCCTGCTTTGTTGCAGCGGTTGAATGAACCCTCAATTTCCGTTCACACTGAGCCTGTCGAAGCCCTTCGACAGGCTCAGTGTGAACGGTTGGTCGATCGTCTGCTGGCCACGCTGCCCTTTGCGCTCACCCACGCCCAAGCCCGCGTTTGCGATGAAATCGCCGCTGACTTGAGCCGCCCCGTGCCCATGCACCGCCTGCTACAAGGCGACGTGGGATCAGGGAAAACCGTGGTTGCAGCCTTGGCGGCTGCCCGGTGCATTGACGCGGGCTGGCAGTGCGCACTGATGGCTCCGACCGAAATTCTGGCCGACCAGCATTTTCGCAAATTGCTGGGCTGGCTGGAGCCGCTGGGTATTAAAACCGCGTGGCTGACCGGCAGCCAAAAAACCAGAGAGCGCCGCGAGATGCTGGCCCTCATCGCCAGTGGTGAGGCCGGGCTGGTGATTGGCACCCACGCCATCATTCAAGAGAAAGTCATCTTCAAAAACCTGGCGCTGGCCATCATTGACGAACAGCATCGGTTTGGCGTGGCGCAGCGTCTCGCTCTAAGAACCAAGATGACAGTGGATGCCGCTGGCTCAGCCCGAACGGCTGGTTTGGAGCCCCACTTGTTGATGATGACAGCGACCCCCATTCCGAGAACGCTGGCCATGAGCTATTACGCCGACCTGGAAGTCTCCACCATCGACGAGCTGCCGCCAGGGCGCACGCCCATCATCACCAAGGTGGTAAACGATGCGCGGCGTGACGAGGTGATTGAGCGCATCCGCACGCAACTCGCCCAGGGCCGCCAGGTCTATTGGGTGTGCCCGCTGATTGAAGAGAGCGAGGCGCTGGACTTGACCAACGCCACGCAAACGCACGAGGATCTGACCACGGCACTGAATAGCCCCCACGCCTTGGGGCGGCCCGGTGGTGGTGCCGACGTCATGGTGGGCCTGCTGCATTCGCGCATGCCGGTGGCGGAAAAAAAGGCGGTGATGTCACTGTTCACCGACGGCCACATGGGCGTGCTGGTCAGCACCACGGTGATTGAGGTGGGCGTGGACGTGCCCAATGCGTCGCTGATGGTGATCGAGCACGCCGAGCGCTTTGGCCTGAGCCAGTTGCACCAGCTGCGCGGCCGGGTCGGACGGGGTGCGGCCGCGTCTGCCTGCGTGCTGCTTTACTCCACGGGTGATGCCCCGCGTCTGAGTGAGACCGCCCGTGCCCGCCTGAAGGCCATGGTCGAGACCCATGACGGCTTTGAGATCGCAAGGCGCGACCTGGAGATTCGCGGCCCCGGTGAGTTTTTGGGCGCACGCCAATCCGGCGCGGCACTGCTGCGGTTTGCCGATCTGGCAGAAGATGGTGATTTGCTCGAATGGGCGCGGGCTGTGGCCCCGGTGATGCTGGATCAGCATCCGGCGCTCGCCGATAGACATGTGCAGCGCTGGCTGGGCGGCAACGCGGAGTATTTGAAGGCTTGAAGGAGCCGTTTGCCAGGTGAATGCTGGTAATCATGCAGACCACACCGGGGATTCGCACTCGTAGGACACCCGTAGGACAATAGCGCCATGACCCTGACCGAACTCAAATACATCGTGGCCGTGGCCCGCGAGCGCCACTTTGGCAAAGCGGCGGATGCCTGCTATGTATCGCAGCCTACGCTGTCGGTGGCGGTGAAAAAGCTGGAAGAGGAGCTGGATCTCAAGCTGTTTGAGCGCAACGCCAATGAGGTCACCGTCACTCCGCTGGGCGAGGAAATCGTGCGCCAGGCGCAAAGCGTTCTGGAGCAGGCGTCCGCCATCCGCGAAATTGCCAAGCGTGGCAAAGACCCGCTGGCCGGGGCACTCAAGTTGGGGGTCATCTACACGATTGGCCCTTATTTGCTGCCGGATCTGGTGCGCCAGATGATCACCCACACGCCGCAGATGCCGCTGATGTTGCAAGAGAATTTCACCGTGAAGCTACTGGAAATGTTGCGTACGGGCGAGATTGATTGCGCGATTTTGGCGGAGCCTTTCCCCGACACCGGGCTGGCATTGGCCCCACTTTATGACGAGCCGTTTTTCGCTGCCGTGCCCACCACCCACTCACTGGCCGACCACACCACGGTGACGTCGGAACAGCTGAAAAAGGAAACCATGCTGCTGCTGGGCGCAGGCCATTGCTTTCGCGACCACGTGCTGGAGGTGTGCCCTGAATTTGCGCGGTTTTCAAGCAACACCGAGGGCATTCGCAAGTCGTTTGAAGGCTCGTCGCTGGAGACCATCAAGCACATGGTGGCCGCTGGCATGGGCATCACACTGGTGCCACGCCTGAGCATTCCCAAAGAGGCGTTCTCGGTCAAACCCAAACGCAAGAAGGACGAAGACCCGTACATCAAATACCTCCCATTTGAGGGCGATGCCCCCACCCGGCGCGTGGTGTTGGCGTGGCGGCGCAGCTTCACCCGGTACGAGGCGATTGCTGCGCTGCGTAACGCCGTGTATGCCTGCGAGCTGCCGGGTGTGAAGCGGTTGTCTTGAGTTGCCTGCCTGGTCACTTTTTTTCAGATTACTTGAGGCCTCTATGACATCGACCCTGGCCCAACCGGGCATTCTGGCGCCCATGCCTCGCGTGGGGCGCTACCTGTTTTTCTCCCTCACCCAGCCTGAACAGCTGCGTCCTGCGTTGAAGCGGCTGGCCGCGCTGGCCGATGGCAACGCCGTCGTCGTGGGGCTGGGGCCGGAGTGCCTGACCGCGAGGTGTGATTCGGCAGGCCAGCCAGCCCCGAAAGCGACGGCCAGAGTGACGGGGCTGAGGCCTTTCCCTACCCTGCACGGCCCCCAAAACGGAAACGTGCAGGATGAAAGCATCAAAGTTCCAGCCACCCCTTGCGCGTTGCTGTGCTGGCTGCGCGGCGATGACACCGGGCAACTGGTGCTGCGCACCCATCAAATCGAGCAAGCCCTGTTGCTCGCCCTGCACCTGGACCGCGTGGTGGATGGCTTTGTGCATCACCCCGCGACACCCTCTCAGAGTGCTCCCCGCAAGCCCAAAAAAGGCCATGACCTGACCGGTTACGAGGATGGCACCGAGAACCCCAAAGGCCAAAAAGCGGTGGCTGCTGCGCTGGTGCAAGGCCAGGGCGCGGGGCTGGATGGGGCCAGTTTTATGGCGGTGCAGCAGTGGTTGCATGACTTCACCGTGTTCAATGCTATGACGCCCGCCGCGCAAGACAAGGTGATGGGCCGGCGCCGTACCACCAACGAAGAAATGGCCAACGCCCCCAAGTCATCGCACGTCAAACGCACCGAGCAGGAAAGCTTCTCCCCGCCCGCGTTCGTGCTGCGCCGTTCCATGTCCTGGGCGGCAGGCAACAAGGCCGGGCTGATGTTTGTGGCCTTTGGCAAGACGCTGGACGCGTTTGAGGTGCAAATGCGGCGCATGGTGGGCGAGGAAGATGGCGTGGTGGACGGCTTGTTTCTGATGTCCAAACCGGTGTCCGGTTCGTATTTTTGGTGCCCGCCCGTGCGCAACGGGCAGCTGGACTTGCGGGCACTATAGCCGCCCAGTGCCGATGACCTCCCAACCGCCATGAAGTTCAAGCACTGTCTGCATCTGATCCGCTGGGATCGCCCGGCCGGGTGGCTGCTGTTGCTGTGGCCGTCTTTAAGCGCGCTGTGGATTGCCGCGCACGGCTTCCCCGGCTGGCATTTGATAGCGGTGTTCACGCTGGGGACTATTCTGATGCGCAGCGCGGGTTGTTGCCTCAATGACGTGGCCGACCGCGACTTTGACAAGCATGTCAAACGCACCGCGCAGCGCCCGGTGACCAGCGGGCTGGTGTCCGTCAAAGAAGCGCTGGCCCTGGGGGCCGTGCTGGCCGTGCTGGCGTTTGGGCTGGTGCTGACGACCAATGCCGCCACCCTGGCCTGGTCGTTTGCCGCGCTGGCCGTGGCCGTGATTTACCCCTATGCCAAGCGCTTTGTGGCCATGCCGCAGGCCGTGTTGGGCGTGGCCTTCAGCTTTGGTATCCCGATGGCGTTTGCGGCGGTGCAGTCGCGCGTGCCGCTGACGGCCTGGTTGCTGCTGCTGGGCAACTTGTTTTGGGTGCTGGCCTACGACACCGAATACGCCATGGTGGACCGCGATGACGATTTGAAGATTGGCATGAAGACATCGGCCATCACGCTGGGGCGGCTGGATGTGCCTGCGATTTTGGTTTTTTACGCCATTTACTTGTCAATATGGGCTGTAGTCCCCGTCGATATTGCATATATTGCTATTTATTTAATAGCAATTGGACTGGCGGCGGCGCAGGCGGTGTGGCATGGCACGCTGATCTGGCGCCGCTCGCGGGACGGCTGCTTCAAGGCTTTTCGCGTCAACCATTGGCTGGGGTTCACGGTGTTTGCAGGTGTCGTGCTCAGTTATGCCTTGAAATGAGCTGCCCACAAAAAAGCCGTCTGATTTCAGACGGCTACTGGGGTGACAAAGCGTGATGCCGGCAGGCTTACTTTTTCTTCGCTGCTGACTTGGCTTTGCCCTTGGACTTGGCTGCAGCGCCCTTCTTCTCGTTCTTCACCTGGGTTTTGGTTTTGGCTGACACGGGGCTGGAGATCACAGCCAAAGGCAGGGCGATGAGGGAGGCGCTGATCAGGGCTGAAAGCAGTTTTTTCATGGTTGAAATCCTAGGGTGAGGGCAAAAAGAGAGGTTTTGGCAGGCTGTCAAAAAAGGTATTGCGCAACGGGGATTGAGTTCCCGGCGCGCTTGAGAGCTTAACCCACGCTGGCAAGCAAGGCTCACCCGGCACCGCCAAATTCTTCACCCAGCGCTTTCGCACGGCTGCCCGCGGCGTGCAGCGCTTTGACAAACAGACCCTTGATGTCGCTTTGCTCCATCGCCGTGATGGCTGCGTAGGTGGTGCCGCCTTTGGAGGTGACCCGCTGGCGCAGCACCTCGGCGGGTTCGTCAGATGCACGAGCCAGCTCACCCGCACCAATGAAGGTGGCAACCGCCAGTTTGTAGGCCTGCGCTGCGTCCAGGCCCATCTCGGTACCCGCCTGGGTCATGGCTTCCATGAAATAAAACATATAGGCCGGGCCAGAGCCGGAGATGGCCGTCACCGCGTCCAGTTGCTGCTCGGCATTCAGCCACAGCCACTCGCCGGTGGTGGCGACCACTTGCTCAATCAGTTGCTGGTCGGCAGCGGTCACGGCCGGTCGGGGGAACAGGCCGGTAACGCCTTTGCCAATCAGCGCCGGTGTGTTGGGCATGGCCCGCACCACGCGTTCGGTGCCCAGCCAGCGGGCAATGCTGTCGCTGGGGATGCCTGCCGCCACGCTAAGGTGCAGCGCGTTGGGCGTGAAACTTTGGCTTTGCTGGGCCGCTTCCTGGAATGTCTGGGGCTTGACGGCCCACACCACCAGCGTGGCACGACTTAGAAAAGCGCCGGGCAGCGCGTGCGCGGTGATGCCAAAGCTGGCTTGCAGCTTGTCCCTGGCCTCGGCAAACGGTTCCACCACCTCGATGTGATTGGCCGTGAACCCCTGGCCCAGCAAGCCGCTGATGATGGCGCTGGCCATGTTGCCGCCGCCGATGAATGCAATCACGGGATGGGTGTCTGTCGTCATGGTGAGTTTCCTTTCGGTGAATTGTCGCAGCCTGAAATAGGGTCTCCCCTATGGCCGGGACACTGAGCTGCGTTAACCTCTGCACCTTATGAAATACATTCTCGCGCTCGACCAGGGAACCACCAGCTCGCGGGCCATTCTGTTTGACCACGCCGGTCAGGTGGCAGCCGTGGCTCAGCAGGAATTCCGGCAGATATTTCCCCACCCGGGCTGGGTGGAGCACAACGCCATGGCGATCTGGCAGTCGCAACTTCAGGTGGCGCAGGAGGTTCTCAAAAAGAAAGCCGTTTCTGCTGCGGATGTGGATTCCATAGCCATCACCAACCAGCGCGAAACCACCTTGCTGTGGGACCGCAAAACCGGCAAACCCATCGCCCACGCGCTGGTGTGGCAAGACCGACGAACGGCGCACCGCTGCGATGAGCTGCGCGCGCAACTGGTAGCGACCCGGCGCGGCGGCCTGATTGAACGCAAAACCGGTCTGGTACTGGATGCGTATTTCTCAGCCACCAAAATCGCTTGGCTGCTGGACAACGTGCCAGGTGCCCGGGTGCGGGCCGAGCGCGGCGAGCTGGCGTTTGGCACCATGGATTCGTGGTTGATCTGGAACCTGACCGGCGGGCGTCTGCACGTGACCGATGCCAGCAACGCGTCACGCACGCTGCTGTTCAATATCCGCACTCTGCGATGGGACGATGAGCTGCTGGCGCTGTTTGGCGTCCCCGCTAGTGTGTTACCGCAGGTGGTGCCGTCCAGCGGGGTGTTGGGTGAGTGCGATGCCGCGTTGTTTGGTCAGCCCATCAAGATCGCGGGCATCGCGGGGGACCAGCAGGCTGCCACCTTTGGGCAGGCGTGTTTTTCGCCAGGTATGGCCAAAAATACCTATGGCACGGGTTGTTTCATGCTGATGAACACGGGCACGGCCGCAGTGCCCAGCCAGCATAAGCTATTGACCACAGTAGCTTGGGTTGGGCCGGACGGATTGCCCAATGCGGGTCAACCGCCAGCCAGCGCTGCGGCGGTTTGCTACGCGCTGGAAGGCTCCGTCTTCATGGCCGGGGCCACCATTCAATGGCTTCGCGACGGGCTGCAACTGATCCAATCAGCCGAAGAGGTTGAAAGCCTGGCCGCTAGCGTGCCAGACACGGGTGACGTGTACCTGGTGCCTGCCTTCACGGGGCTGGGCACCCCCCACTGGGACGGTCACGCGCGGGGCATGATGATTGGCATGACACGGGGCACAGTCCCCGCTCACATTGCCCGGAGTGCTCTTGAATGCATAGCATTGCAGGTCACGGATGTGTTTGGGGCCATGGTGCAGGACTCGGGCATTGCGCTGTCGGAATTGCGGGTCGACGGCGGGGCTTGCCGCAACAATCTGCTGATGCAAATGCAGGCCGATTTCTTGGGTGTACCGGTCGTCCGTCCAAAGGTGACCGAAACCACGGCATTGGGTGCTGCCTATCTGGCCGGGCTGGCCACAGGGTTTTGGTCCGGCGCGGATGAGGTGGCCGCGCAGTGGGCGATAGACCGTCAATTCGAGCCGCAACTCAATGCGGCGGGGCGCGAGAAGAAGCTGACCCGGTGGCGCCAAGCCGTGGAGCGGTCGCAGGGCTGGGCATCGTGAGGGCGAATCTGCTCCACCTTCATGGGTCATTGAACTTGCGGACAATTGCGACATGAGCATTCCAAAAAATCAAGGTTCGCCGTCAAAAGTCGCCCCACCGCTGACCACCCAGCGCGAGGCTTTGAAGGCGCGTTTGGCTGAGCCCCTTGCCTATGACATCGCCATCGTCGGCGGTGGTGCCACGGGTTTGGGCGTGGCGCTGGATGCCGCAGCCCGTGGCTTCAAGGTGGTACTGGTGGAGTCCCACGACTTTGCCAAGGGCACGTCATCGCGCGCGACCAAGCTGGTGCACGGCGGCGTGCGCTATCTGGCGCAGGGCAATATCTCACTGGTGCGAGAAGCCTTGCATGAGCGCACCACGTTGCTGAACAACGCCCCGCATCTGGCTCAGCCGCTGCCTTTCATCATGCCGTCCTACCAGTGGTGGGAAACGCCGTTTTACGGTATCGGGCTGAAGATGTACGACGCGCTGGCGGGCAAGGCGGGCCTGGGAAAGACTGAATTCCTCAGCCGTGCCGAGACGCTGGCGGCCTTGCCTATGGCTCAGCCAGCCGGATTGAAGGGGGGTGTCAAATATTGGGACGGGCAGTTCAACGATGCGCGGCTGGCTTTGGCGCTGGCCCGCACGGCTGCCAGCCATGGCGCGTTGCTGGTCAATTACTGCAAGGCGAAAGACCTGCTGTACGAGGCAGGCAAGGTCGCAGGTTTGCTGTGCGAAGACACCGAGACAGGAAGAGAGATCAAGATTCAGGCCCGCTGCGTGGTCAACGCCACGGGGGTGTGGGTGGATGAGTTGCGTCAAAAAGACGGCGATGCCAATCAGTCGGATGGCCGCAAGCCGACCAAGGCGATGGTCGCGCCCAGCCAGGGTGTTCATTTGGTGGTGGATCGTGAGTTCTTGCAGTCCGATGTGGCGCTGATGGTCCCCAAAACGGCCGACGGCCGGGTGCTGTTCGCCGTGCCATGGTTGGGCAAAGTGATATTAGGGACGACGGACACCCCGCGCAATGACCTGGCCCGCGAGCCCGCGCCTTTCAAGGAAGAGGTCGCTTTCATTCTGGAGGAGTCAGCCCGCTATTTGAGCCGCGCCCCACAGCGCAGCGATGTCAAAAGCGTATGGGTCGGCTTACGCCCCCTGGTCAAACCGCAAGATGATGAGGGCGACAACACCAAAGGGCTGAGCCGGGAGCACACGGTACTGGTCAGCCGCAGTGGCCTGGTCACCGTCACCGGTGGTAAATGGACGACCTACCGCGCCATGGCAGAAGATGTGCTGGACAAGTGCTTTGACAGGTCACTGCTGGAGCGCAGGGCGGGGGGTGTGACGGAGCACCTTTTATTGATGGGTGCCAACGCCGCAGCCAGCAGCCACTACACGTCGATTTGCAAGCCGCCCGGGGCGCACTCGTACGGCAGCGAGCAGGTCTTTCTGGAGTCACTGCCGGGTGCAGGCAATGAACTTGCGCCGGGCTTGACAGAGGCCATGGTTCGTTTTGCGGCTCGTTTTGAATACGCCCGAACGGTAGAAGACATGTTGGCCAGGCGTTCACGGCTGTTGTTTCTGGATGCAAAGCTGGCCTGTACACTGGCGCAGCAGACAGCAGCCATCCTGCAAAGCGAGACAGGCGCGGATCCGCAAGCAGGCGCGTTTGCAACGCTGACGCAACACTATCTGACGCTGCCATAGCCAGGCGCGGTGAATCAATCCCTTCGCAGCGATCGGCAAAATATATTTCACCTCAAACACAGAAGTAGTTGACAACCCCCTGTGGAATTGTGATAATTAAAGGCTTCGCTAAAAAGCGTTGTATCTGCCCAAAGAAAATTCCGTGAGTGGTTCACGGCTT
>JANOLC010000081.1:0-2559 GCA_031419575.1 Burkholderiales bacterium
ATCGTCAAACCCAAGATGCACGGCCCGTTTGAAGTGGCGTTTGCCGCCGAGCTGTTCAGCCGCGTCGAAAAAGTGCTGGGCCTGAAAGACAGCACCGTCAAGCTGGGCATCATGGACGAAGAGCGCCGCACCAGCGTCAACATGAAAGCCTGCATAGCCGCAGCCAAGAGCCGAGTGGCCATCATCAACACCGGCTTCCTGGACCGCACCGGCGACGAGATGCACAGCGCCATGCTGGCCGGCCCGATGATCCGCAAGGGCGACATGAAGACCAGCGCCTGGATAGCGGCCTATGAGAAAAACAACGTGGCCGTGGGCCTGCAATGCGGCCTGCGCGGCAAGGCGCAAATCGGCAAAGGCATGTGGGCCATGCCCGACCTGATGGCCGCCATGATGACCCAGAAAATCGCTCACCCGCTGGCCGGTGCCAACACCGCCTGGGTGCCCAGCCCCACCGGCGCCACGCTGCACGCGCTGCATTACCACCAGGTGCTGGTCAGCAAGGTGCAAAAAGGCATGGAGAAAACCAACGCCAAGCTGGACGCCAAAAAAGAACGCAACGCCACGTTGACCGGCCTGCTGACCATCCCCGTGACGGCCACGCCCAACTGGACGCCCGAGCAAAAGCAGCAGGAGCTGGATAACAACGCCCAGGGCATTTTGGGTTACGTGGTGCGCTGGATTGACCAGGGCGTGGGCTGCAGCAAGGTGCCCGACATCCACAACATCGGCCTGATGGAAGACCGCGCCACCCTGCGCATCAGCAGCCAGCACATGGCCAACTGGCTACACCACGGTGTGGTGACACAAGCCCAAGTCAAGGAAACCTTTGAGCGCATGGCCGCCGTGGTGGACGGCCAGAACGCCGGTGACCCGTTGTACAAAAACATGGCGGGCAACTTTGCGACATCTGCGGCCTACAAGGCGGCTTGTGATCTGGTGTTCAAGGGCCTGACGCAGCCCAGTGGGTACACCGAGCCGCTGCTGCATGCTTGGCGGCTGAAGGTGAAGGCGGGTGTGGCTTGATTGGAGTTGCTGCAATATTCATAGCAAGCTATTGAATATTTACGGGGACTTCAGGCACTTTTAATGCCTGAAGTTTGGAAAATGGCACCTGCGGGTGCCGTTTTCGTTTTTGAGGTGCTTGGCGACGGGTTCAAAGCTGGCTGTTTATCCAGCAATGGATAATGAAGTGACCAGTAAGTCGTTGAAATTAAACAGATTTAATTGTTTTTGAAATTCATTATCTTGGGCCAAAGATAATGAAATAAGGAAACCGGCGGCACGGGCAGGCCAGCGACTAACCCACCCAAAGCAAGTCAACTTGCTGCCCCGCCAAGCGCCACTGGTTTAACTGCCCAGCCAACGAACCACCTGGGCTGGCATAGGCCACCGCCCACTTTTGCGCCAATTGCGCCACTTGGGCATTGCGCTCGGTGGCCAGCTGCTGGGTTAAGCGGCCAGCGGTCGCCACGCCGCTCACCACCGCCATCTGCCCCTTTGCCAGCGGCTCGGCCCAATCCGGTGGCAGCTTGGCGCCCTGCACCGGGCGGGCCAGCACCACAACAACGAGGCTGCCCGCCGCCATTAAAACTTTTAATACCGACTGCTCCAGCGGGGAGTGAAAGCCACTGATAACAGCCCGCTTGGTGCTGGCCTGCTGCAACGCCCAGTCCATCGCCGTGCGAATGGCGGTGCCTGGGCATTGGCGGGAGGCAAAGAAAGCCGTCAACTCCAGCTCCAACAGCTCTCGCGCTCCACAGCCGGTTAGCACGGGTTGCCCATCCCATTGCCAAAGCGTTGCGGCCATGGGTTTACCCTTGGTCAATCCGACTCTGGATAATGAACTCATCAAAAAACCTTTGATTTATATAGGTTTTTTGTCATTTTCATTTTCATTATCCAAGCCAAAAGATAATGAATGTGTCAAATCCATCAGCCCCGCCAGCTCCGGCTTCGTGTAGATGGCCTGCTGGCGTGAAGCGGCTGGCAACGCCACCAAGACCCCCTGCGCCACCCACTGCCGCAGTTGTTTGGATGAGGCCAGCGTGTCCAAACCCGAAATTTCGCGCAGTTTGCCGTTGGCGATGGGGCCATTGCGGTTTATCCAGTCGCTCACCTGCACCCACAGCGGGGGGCGCTCTTCATTGAGCAACGTAACCACCAACGTCGGCACCGCCGCATCCAACTGCTCACGGTACAAAGGCTCGTACAGACTGGCCTGCGCCATTTGCGCAAACATCATGGGCACGCCCTCACCCGCGTCCACATTAGGTGGGTTGGGAAACTCGCGCAAGTGCCGTGCTAACAATCCATTGCGGGGCACTGACCCAGTCTTGTCTATGGTGGCGGGGGTCAGGCTGCCCGGAAGTCGACCAGGGCTCTCCACTTCTACCCTGTCATCAAAAATACGAATCTGTATGTCGCGGTTCAACCGGTAGTCCCGGTGCACCACCGCGTTGGTAATGGCCTCTTTGATCACCCGCTCAGGGAAGCGGTAGCGCGTCTTGAAACCCGATCCCTCCATCGTCAGACCCACAGCCAGGCGGTCCAGCACAT
>JANOLC010000082.1:0-7559 GCA_031419575.1 Burkholderiales bacterium
TTGACTCCTGCACGCAACAGTTGCGCGTAATAGCCCCTTCCTGCGTGAAACACCATCCAGGAATCTGTGTGGCTGGGCAAGATAAGCTTCACATCCACTCCCCGTGCAGCGGCTGCGATCAATGCCGCCAACAGCTGCGGGTCGGGCGCAAAGTAGGCATTGGTCAGATGCACGCTAGTCTCAGCGCTACCGATGGCCGACATCAGTGTGGCATAAATCAGGCTGTAGGGCTCTTCGGGTGAGCTGCCAATGGCACGCACCACTTGTTTGCCTGCGGGCTTTAACTCGGGGTAGTAATTTTTGGCGGCCAGTGGTTCACCTTTTTGAGTGACCCAAGTCGCCATGAATAACTTTTGCAACTCTGCCACCACCGGCCCCTGCAACTGCAGGTCGGTATCGCGCCAGGCCTTGCGTCCATCAGGGCGGGCATGCAGGCCGCTGCCAAACATTCCCCCCGAAGAGCCACCCGAATACACACTACTGATATTGATGCCACCCAAAAATGCAATGGCTCCATCCACGATCAGCAGCTTGCGGTGGTCGCGCCGATTCAGTTCCCACGCCCTGCGCGCCAACAGTGGGTTGACCGGGTTGAACTCCAGCACGCGAATACCACTGTCCGTCAGTCGCTTAAAGAACGGTGCAGGCGTGGCGAGGGTGCCCACACTGTCGCGAATCAAATTGACCTGCACACCTTGCTGTTGCTTGTCGATGAGCGCCTGCACGAAGCGCTGACCCACGTCGTCATCATCAAGGATGTAGGTCTCCATGTTGATGTGGTCTTTGGCCGCCACGATGGCCGCGAACATAGCCTTGTAAGTGGCTGGACCGTCCTGTAGCAAGGCAACATGGTTCCCCACAGTGAGTGGACTGCCCACAATGGCTTCCTCCAGTGCCAGGTGCCGGTCAAAAATGTTGGTATCAGGACTGCGGCTGCGCAGGCTGTCCAGAATGGCTTTGCTGCGCGCTGCCGACAAAGGGCCGCGCGCGCCTTCAATCTGTACCGGTTGACCCGTGCGCAGCGCCAGGTCAGGCACCACCCTTGGCAAGCTGTTACAGCTGGCTATGCACAGCAGCGGGACAACAGCCAGGCAACGCAGCTTCACATTAGATTCGCCCCATGACGAGCAACACGATCACAACGATCACAATCAGGCCCAAGCCTCCACTGGGCCCATAGCCCCAGCCATTGCTGTGGGGCCAAGTGGGAAAGGCGCCTATCAACATCAAGATCAAAACGATCAGCAGCAGTGTTCCCAAGCTCATGACAATCTCCTGTTAGTTTCGGTTTGAGTCGCTTAGTTGGCGGCCGATGCCGGAGATGCCGGTACCACAACGATGGTGGTGCCGGCCCCCGACTTGCCAGTGGCACCGGTGTTACCCGTATTGCCGGTGCTTCCCGTATTGCCAGTGTTGCCAGTCGCACCAGTCGCGCCATCGACACCCTGACTCCCCGTAGCACCCGTCGGCCCGGCCGGACCAGGCACGGTGACGGGTGCAGCTGGAACGTTTACCACATTGGGCCGGTCACAGGCCACCAGGAGCAGCGAGCCCAACAGGGCCGTCATCAGAATTGAGGTTTTCATGGTTCATCCTTAAAAAATAGAAAAGACCGATGTTTTTGCACGCATTTGCATGCAAAACACTGGGCAGAAATTACTTTAGTGCAAGCCACACCAAAGGTCTGTGCGACACCGAACACTATCGAATACTGAAAAATACTAACAAAAAGTGCGTGAAGTCCCCGCAAATAAACAATAGTTAGCTATCAAATGTGAAGCACGTCTGCTGAACATCAATCACCGGTGACCGTTGGTGCCAGCATTTGCCTGGCGTCCACCCACTCGTCAAACTGCGCCTCTGTAACAAATCCCAACGCCGAGGCAGCAACACGCAGGCTGGTGCCCTCCCTGTGAGCTTGTTTGGCAATTTGGGCGGCGCGGTCGTAGCCGATGTGAGGGGACAGCCCGGTGACCAGCATCAGTGAACGCTGCAACATGTTTTCAATGTGCGGCTCATTGACCCGCAGACCGGCCACGCAATGCAGGGCAAAACTGCGCATGGCATCGGTCAACAGCCGCAGGCTGTCCAACGCATTGAGCGCCATCAATGGCCGGTAGACATTAAGCTCGAACTGCCCCTGGCTGGCGGCAAACCCGATGGTTGCGTCGTGTCCCATCACCTGGGCACACACCATGGTCAACGCCTCGATTTGCGTAGGGTTCACCTTGCCCGGCATGATGGAGCTGCCGGGTTCGTTCTCGGGCAACCACAATTCATTGAAGCCCGCGCGCGGCCCGCTGCCCATGAGGCGGATGTCGTTGGCAATCTTGGTCAGCCCAATAGCCAGCATGCGCAAGCTGGCATGAAACACCACCAGCGCCTCGCAACCGGCCATGGCAGCAAACAGGTTGTTCGCCTGGCTCAGCGGCAGCTCAAAATGTCGCGCCAGCTTTTCCACTACGCGTGCGCCAAACGCCGGGTGGGTGTTCAAACCTGTGCCCACGGCCGTGCCGCCTATCGCCACGCAGTGAATGTCTTGCAAGGCATGAAGAATGCTGCTGTGGCACAGCGCCAGTTGAGCCACATAGCCACTGAATTCCTGACCCAAAGTGATGGGTGTGGCATCTTGCAGGTGGGTGCGGCCCACCTTGACCACGCCGCCAAAAGCCTGCACTTTGTCGGTCAGCATCGCCTGTAGTTCACCCAGCGCGGGCAACAGGCTAGCCCGCGTTTGCAGCGCTACCGCCAGATGCATGGCGGTCGGAAATACGTCATTAGAGGATTGCCCCCGGTTGACGTCGTCATTGGGGTGAACCTGGGGTGCTGCAGTCTCACCGACCCATTGGTTGCGAAGTGTCACAGTGGCCAAATTGGCCAGCACTTCATTGACTTTCATGTTGCTCTGGGTGCCCGAGCCGGTTTGCCAGACCGAAAGCGGGAACTCGCGGTCCCACTTTCCCTGTGCCACATGCAAAGCCGCCTGCATAATGGCTTGAGCTGTGGGTTCATCAAGCAAACCCAAGTCGTGGTTAACACCCGCTGCAGCCCACTTAACCCAGGCTAACGCGTGAACCACAGCCAGTGGCATGCGCTGCTCGCCAATCGCAAAAAATCGCAAGCTGCGGGCCGTCTGAGCGCCCCACAGAGCATCGGCGGGGACTTCAATCGCACCCATACTGTCAGTTTCGATGCGGGTCGGTGCCATGTTCAGCCTCGTGACTTCACTGCATCAGGCACGGTTCATGGGCATTGGCATTCAACTCAACAAAGTCAATCAGTGCCCGCACACTGGGGATGTTGAAATGCCGTCGCCCTTTGTCCTCGAAGCGGATCAAACCGACACGTGCCAGTCGGCTGAAAGAACGGCTCACCGTTTCCAATGTCATGCCCAAGTAGCTACCAATTTCGGCGCGGGTCAGGCGCAGGGTGATCTGGTCGGTGCGCAAGTCACGCTCGTTGAGCGATTTCGCCCAGGTCCGCACGAAATCTGCCACGCGGGCATCAGCCGGTAATGTACCCAGGGCAAAGCGCCATTCCCGGTCGCGGGCCAGTTGGCCACTCATTGCAATGTGCAAGCCCGCCAGCAACTCAGGCACACCGGCAACCGTTTGCAACAGCGCGGTGTAACGAAGCGTCCATATCTCGCTGGTGTCCATGGCGTAGGCATCGCTGGGGCAAGTTCCCGTGGCGATGCTGTCGAAGCCAATCCAGTCGCCCTTCAGATACACGCCAGCCAGTTGCTCACGGCCGTTTGCCGCCAAAGTGACCGCCTTGACCGAACCCAACTTGATGATGTGCAGACACGTGAACGGGTCACCAGCGACCTGCACGGCATCACCCGCATGAACAATGCGGCGGGTAAAGCTCAAGTGACGCTCGACCAAGGCGAGCGATTCGCGCCAGTGAGGCAATGCCGTGGGCGGGACAAATTTCATCATGTTGATCTCCTTAGCTTGTTTGTAGAGGCAGCTAGATCGACCGTCTGTGCGCCAACGTACAGACGACGTCACGTCGTCCAGCTATCTTGAGAAGTGTCTCTGACCAGACAGCGAAGTGGACAAAGCCGAATCAACCCAACCAGGACATCTCAATGCAGCATTACCAGATCGCAGTCATCGTGGGCAGCCTGCGCCATGACTCATTCAACCGGACCTTGGCAACCGCCATGGCGGGATTGGCGCCATCGAACTTCTCCTTCAAGCAACTGAAGATCGATAACCTGCCGCTGTACAACCAGGACGACGATGCCCAACAGGCCGTCAATGTCATCAATCTGAAAAACGACATCGCAGCATCAGAAGGTCTGTTGTTCGTCACACCGGAATACAACCGATCCATCCCAGGTGTTCTCAAAAACGCCATTGACCATGCGTCACGGCCTTATGGTCAAAGTGCATGGGCTGGCAAACCAGCGGGCATCTTGGGCGTGTCTGTGGGTGCCATTGGCACGTCAATGGCGCAGCAACACTTGCGCAATATCCTTGCCTATCTTGATGTGCCGACCCTGGGTCAACCTGAAGCCTTCTTACAGGCTACGGACACATTGTTTGACTCCAAAGGCCACATAGGTGAGGTCAGCCAGAAATTCTTGCAGGGCTGGATGGATCATTACGTGGCGTGGATCAAGAAGCACACAGACCTGACAGTTAACACCTCTGCAAGCGCCTGATTGGCCCCCTCACGCTTGGCCTTCCTCACGCGCCCACACCCACGCAATGGCACCGTCAGTGCCTGAGGAAGCTCCTGTCACCAGCCCACACTTTGTTTTTAAGCATGGGCATGCTCAGAGGGCTTTGCGCACACGGACCATGGACGCGCTGACGGATGATTCCATCGCCTTCCATTTTTGGACGGTGGCGTTTTTCAGTTCTGTCAACTTGTCTTCTGCCGCCTTCAAGTCAACCTTCAACTCGGCCACTTGTGCGTCCAGCTTTGTTTTGGCATCGGCACTGGCTTCAGCCGCTTTCTTCTGCAGATCGGTCAACTTGCCTTTGGCCTTGGCGATATCTGAGTCAGTAGCGGCGATGAAGCGGTCACGCTGCGCCGTGTCGCTGGCGTAGTCAAAGGCTGGCATGGCCTTGATGGTGCCTTTGGTGGCACCGGCCATCACCAGCTTGCCGGCCTTGTCTTGCACCTGCGTCACCGGAATTGCCACGTCGTGGCGGCCTATACCGATGAAGCCACCCGCACCAATGATGAGATAAGACACGCCTTTGTCTGGCGCGACGATCAAGTCCTCCACCTTGCCCACCTTGTCACCAAGTTCGTTGTAAACCGTCTTGCCCAAAATGCTCTTTTTGGCGCTCCAGCCCTGCGTTATCTGTGTAAATTCCGTGACAGTAACTCCCAGCGTGGTGGTGGTACTGCCCGCCACTTGTGCATTGGCGGTGCCCATGAGGCTAACCAGAGCCATGGCGGTAATCAAAAATGCTTTTGCAAAGGTGTTGGTCATGAAGATTTCCGTTTCAGTTTGAAGTGATGAACAGATGTATCTTTTTCCAAATTCGGCCTGTCGGTCTGTGCGACAACGAACACAAGCAAGAGGCCAATCAGGCAGCCAATTCAGTCAATGCAGATAGCGGCGCGATCCAGTAAGGGTCGCGCTTGAAGTGCTGGTAGATCCTGACTTCCTGTTCACGGTCAATCAGTGAAGCTGCGTCGTACTTGGGCGCATCTTTGATGGTCTGGCGGGTCAACTTGACCGAGACCGACGTGTCTGCCCAGTTGACATCCTCCACCCACTGCGGTGCGATCAGCACTTTGTGACCGAGCCACCAATTGCCGGTATCCACCACCATGTAGCGAATGGCCCAGTTAGCATCATCTACCAGAAGCCCTTGCACGTGGCCCAGAACGCCGTCTCTGGCATGCAGGGCGTAGCCCGTCACAGCCTGGCAACTTCGCAAATGTGGGTCATCGTCTTCATGGGACAGAGCGATGAGTTCATTGTGTTCCCTGACGGTTTCCAGCGGCATGGCCATCGGTGTACCCCAGAAGTCACCAAAGCCGGGCATGAGCATATTGGGCCCCATTTCCCCACCCCATAGGCTGCTGCCACCCCAGTAGTAGGGGTAACCATAGTAGTCCAGGTAGTCCATCTCATGCTGTCGGGATACCGGCTTGTTGGTGTCGATGTCGGGACAGTTCCTGACTTGCTCCACCGTCATGGAGACAGGCAACACCTTGTCAGTCCAGTTGACCACGCCAATGGCGAACGGAGAGATCAATACCTTGCGGTTGTTAAACCAGTTCCCGGTTTCCACAACCAGATAGCGAACGGTCCACCACTCGTCGTCAAAGTAGAAATCCTTGACATGGCCAATCGTGCCGTCAGTGGCTTGAATTTGGTAGCCCTTCAAATCGTTCATGCTGCGCAACATAAGTACTTCTCCATCAGAGGTTGATCGGTGATTCGTCCAATGACACTTTGCGCTGCCGGGCCTGGCCCGTCTGTTCGATAGCGCACAAGGAGGTACATCCTGGGCTAATTGCACCTGGCCCGGCAGGCGATACCTGAAGCACCATGCCGCTTAGCGGGCTCGCGCATTAGACAATGACAAGTCGGTCAACTTGTCGTGATCACCCAACCCAACCGGTTTGCCAGCCACGACAGACGCGGCCATGGCGGCCATACGCACCATCTTGCTGTGCGGCGCATCCCAGTACTCGGCGGAGTCAGGTACAAACTTGAGCAATGCGAGATTGGCGGAATCGGGCCCATCGGGAAACCAGGGTTTCATAAATGGCGTCCACAACTGCGTGATGTGCACCCGGTCGGTCTCAATGCCGCCATGACCCGACAATGACACATAGCTGGCGCGGGCTGGGTCTGCAAAACTGAGGTTGACCTGGTGCAGCTGCTCCAATTTGGTTGAGTTCACATCGCTGAAAAACCAGATCGTGCCATTGACATCCATTTCCAGGGGGGTCATGGGACGGCTGACCAGTGTGCCCTGCTCATCCCTGCTGGTGAACATGGCGACAGGAATGTCTTCAATGAGTTTGCTGAGTTGAGTCAGAGAGGCGGTGCTTTGAGCATGAGTTTTCATGGTGATCCTTTTAAGTGAACGGGCTGCGGAGTGAAAAATGGGGAGTGCCGATGCATCATGCTGACTGCCACCCATGCAAGATGTCGGACACGGGTTGTATGGATTGTCAGAAGAAGGCTTGTCATTGCCTCGACCGGGCTGGCAGGCTATGTGCGCCAGCGCACAGTCAGACGATCCATGTGGCGGGCAACATGGTGACTCACCCTGAACTTTCAACCTACCGGAGATCAATATGATTCAACGTCGTACCTTGAGTTGCAGCCTGCTGCTGGCCAGCCTTTTGGGCCTTAGTGCCTGTAACACCTCACCCGTGGCAGCGGTCTCCACCAGCATGTCTGCGAGCCTGTCTGGGGCCAATGAAGTCCCCCCAACCAACACCAATGGCAACGGTGCAGCGTCTGCGAGTCTGGACAAACAGACCCTTATGCTGAGCTGGATAGTGACCTATTCCGGTCTGAGTGGTCCCGTGACCGGCGGGCACTTTCACGGCCCGGCCATGGCGGAACA
>JANOLC010000083.1:0-1832 GCA_031419575.1 Burkholderiales bacterium
GCATCCAGCAGCGCGCCGTGCAAGGTCCGGCCCGAGTTATCGACCTCCAAGCGGTCACATAGGGCATCAAGCCCATTGCGTTTGCCAGGATACATCTCTTTGGCCATGGCAAGCGTGTCAGTAACGCTGGCGATGAACTCCTTGAAGGCTGAGCGCCCCACCAGCTCAAGCTCTTTGTTCAAAAAACTGATGTCAAACGGTGCGTTGTGAATGACAACGTCTGCGCCTTGCACATAGTCCAGAAACTCGTCAACCACCGCCACAAACTTGGGCTTGTCTCGCAAAAACTCCGTCGTGATGCCATGCACCTTCAGCGCTTCCTCGTGGCTATCGCGGCCGGGGTTCAGGTAATAGTGCTTGTTGTTGCCAGTGAGTTTGCGGTTGACCAGCTCTACGCAACCGATTTCGATGATGCGGTCGCCCTGACCGGGGTACAAACCGGTGGTCTCGGTGTCCAGAAAAATTTGGCGCATGGCAACTAAGCAGTTTCAATGATTTTCTTTGGCGTGGTTGACGGAGTACTTCGGAATCTCCACCGTCACATTCTGCTGCGCCAGAAACGCCTGGCACGACAGGCGCGAATTGGGCTCAAGACCCCAGGCGCGATCCAGCAGGTCTTCTTCACTTTCATCCAGGTCGTTCAGTGAGGCAAAACCTTCACGCACGATGATGTGGCACGTAGTACAGGCGCAGCTCATGTCACACGCGTGTTCAATGTTGATTTGGTTGTCCAGCAATGCCTCGCAAATTGAGGTCCCAGCCGGGGCTGAAATTTCAGCGCCGGCTGGGCAGTATTCGGGATGCGGCAGAATTTTGATGATGGGCATAGTGAGTTTGAAGCGGCTCAGACCGTGTTGATGTTTTTACCGGCGAGTGCGGTCTGGATACCCCGGTTCATTCGGGCAGCGGCAAACGCTTCAGTGCCCAAGGCCAGCGCTTTGGTGGCGGCCTCAATAACCGCAACGTCCTGAACTAATTGATCGTCCAGCAGGGCTGTCAGCGCCGCGAACTGCGTATCGATGGCGACCCGGTCTTGTACAGATAGCAAATCAGCATCCGCAGCCAATGCACTTTGCGTGGCCAGCAGCATGCGGTCTGCATCCACACGGGCTTCTGCCAACGCCCTGGCCTGCATGTCTGACTGGGCTGTGGTGAAGCTGTCTTGCAGCATTTTGGCGATCTGATCATCGCCCAATCCATAGCTGGGTTTGACGTCGATTTTGGCTTCGACACCGCTCACCTGCTCACGCGCCGACACAGTCAGCAAGCCGTCTGCATCGACGGTGAACGTAACGCGAATACGCGCCGCACCGGCCACCATGGGCGGAATGCCCCGAAGTTCAAACCGGGCCAGGCTGCGGCAATCGGCGACCAGGTCACGTTCACCCTGAACTACATGCAGCGCCAAGGCAGTTTGGCCGTCTTTGTAGGTGGTGAAGTCCTGCGCCATGGCCGTTGGAATGGTCTGGTTGCGTGGCACGATGCGCTCGGCCAGCCCACCCATGGTCTCAATACCAAGCGACAGGGGAATCACGTCAAGCAGTAGCAAATCACCCGACGGATTATTGCCAGCCAACTGGTTAGCCTGAATGGCAGCACCTAGGGCCACGACTTCGTCGGGGTTGAGGTTGGTCAAAGGCTCGCGCCCAAAAAACTCCGCCACCGCACGGCGCACTTGCGGCATGCGGGTAGAGCCGCCCACCATCACAACGCCCTGGATGTCTTGCGCTGTGAGCTTGGCATCGCGCATGGCCTTGCGAACGGCGGCCATCGTGCGGGAGGTCAAGGAAACCGTAATTGCGTCAAATTGGCTGATTTTTACATCAAATGTA
>JANOLC010000084.1:0-24522 GCA_031419575.1 Burkholderiales bacterium
TGCTCAAACGCGGCTACAGCGAAAAAATTGCCCTGGGCTCGCTCGCAACCGCAGGCACGCTGGGCATTTTGATTCCTCCGTCCATCACCATGGTGGTCTACGCCGTGGCAGCGGACGCCTCCATCATCCGCATCTTTCTGGCGGGTTTTTTACCCGGCTTTTTGCTGATGGCCCTGTTCTCGGGTTACATCATCTGGTGGAGCCTTCGCCATCCCGATCAAGTGCCCGCCGCCGACCCACCCACCACCTTCATGGAAAAAATCAGGCTTTCAGGCAACCTGATTCCTTGCGGGGTGTTAATCATCTTTATCTGCTGGGTGTTGATTGGCGGCTATGCCACCGCCACCGAATGCGCGGCGTACGGCGTGTTTGGTTCGCTGGGTCTGGCCCTTTGGAGCCGATCGCTCACCTGGACCAATTTTTGCGACGGCCTGATGGGTACCACGCGCACCAGCTGCATGATCATGTTCATTTTGGCGGGGGCCTCGTTTCTGACCAAAACCATGGCGTTTACTGGCATCCCGCGTGAATTGGCCGAGGCTGTGAACGCCATGCACCTGTCACCACTGGCGTTGATAGGTGTGCTCACCGTCGTCTACCTGATTTTGGGCACCGCGCTGGACGGTATCAGCATGATTGTGTTGACCAGTGCCGTGGTACTGCCCATGATTCAAAAGGCAGGGTTTGACTTGATCTGGTTTGGCATTTTCATCGTGCTGTTGGTCGAGATTGCCGAGGTCACGCCGCCCGTGGGTTTCAACCTGTTCGTGCTGCAAAACATGACTGGCAAAGACAGCAACACCATTGCCAAGGCAGCCATTCCTTTCTTTGGCTGCCTGGTGGTTTGTATTGTGCTGGTCACCATTTTTCCGCAGATCGTGACCTTTCTGCCCGACCTGGTGATGGGCAAGGAAAAATAGACTCGGCACATGATCTCAGTCATTGCCATTTGCATCGGCGCCAGTATCGGCGCACTCGCACGCTGGGGCCTGGGACTCTGGCTTAACGCTGGCGCGGCCATTCCCTTGGGGACCCTCGCCGCCAACCTGATTGGCGGGTACCTTATCGGTATCTGTGTGGCCGTGTTTCAGGCGATGCCGCAACTCGATGCCGTGTGGCGGTTGGCGCTAGTGACCGGTTTTTTGGGTGCGCTCACCACCTTCTCCAGCTTCTCAGCTGAAGTCGTGGGCATGTTGCAGCAGCAGCGCTACGGTTTGGCACTGGGCACGGCCAGCGTTCACCTGTTTGGGTCGCTTGCATTGACCGTTGCAGGGATGAAAACTGCGTCTCTTTTTATGGCTAACTAATGCGCGCCAACGGCAATTAATTCCATTTTTCATTGGAAACCCGTCCCCAATTACCTGCGGACTTGGTTTTTGACTACGCTCCGTAATGTCACTTTGTCCGCTGACGACCAGCTCATCGCCCACGCACGTGAAAAAGCCGGGGCGAAGGTGTTGTACTCCGAAGGCCTGCAACACAACCAGTTGATTGCCGGCACGCTTCGCATCGTGAACCCATTTTTGGCGGTGGCGAATGAGTCTGCCAGCCAATAAAGGTTCGCAGGTCTGGCGAACCGCCGGGGCCTGACCTACGGGTCAAGAGACCCTGGCCATGCGCCTGCCTGTCGCCTTTGCCAACCTTCGGATTCCCCATTCCCCATGCGGTATCGAATAATGCGACCACCGCTGACAAGCAAAATCCATTAATCTCTGCGACGCTTTTAAAACTGCCCACTGGAACCTGCATGATTGAACTTCTCTCCAACCCACAAACCTGGATTGCCTTTGCCACGCTGACAGCATTGGAGTTGGTGCTGGGCATAGACAACATCATCTTTATCTCAATTTTGGTGGATAAGCTGCCCAAAGCGCGGCAGGAGTTTGCCCGTCGTCTGGGCTTGTTCATGGCGATGTTCATGCGCATAGGCCTGCTGCTGGTGCTGGCCTGGATTGTGGGTCTGGTGGCACCCCTGTTCACAATCATGGAGAAGTCCATTTCAGGCCGGGATTTGATCTTGATTTTGGGCGGCCTTTTCTTGATCTGGAAGAGCACAGGCGAGATTCACCAGTCGCTGGAAGGTGATGAAGACCATGGCGGCAGCGTCGTCAAGGCCACTTTCACCGCCGTTATTTTGCAAATCATGGTGATCGACCTGGTGTTCTCGCTGGACTCCATCATCACCGCCGTGGGCATGGTGGACGATGTCCGAATCATGGTTGCTGCCGTGGTGGTTTCGGTAGGCTTGATGATGCTGTTTGCCAGCCACATTGGCCGCTTCGTGTCAGACCACCCCACCATCAAAATGCTGGCGCTGGCATTTTTGGTAGTGGTGGGTGTGGTGTTGGTGGCCGAGGGTTTTGGCCACCATGTGCCCAAAGGCTACGTTTACTTTGGTATGGCCTTTTCACTGGGGGTTGAGATGCTCAACATTCGGCTGCGCCGCCCCAAGACCAAGCCCGTCAAACTGCACGCGGCAAAAATGCCGGGGGAATGAGCGAAACCGCGCGGGAGTTAATTCTGGGGCAGTGCGGAGCCAGTGCGTTTGGCGCGAGCCCGCTGACACCATCCCGGCATTCTTCTTTGGGTACAAAGTCTGTCGGCTAATCCGCAAACTGTGGGCGACTTTTGAGATATTGTCCCGGCTGTTTTCGGGTGTCAGGGCCGCCCAGTAGCACTCCCACGCCACCCCCGGGCATTCACTACAGGCAGGCCCTAAGGTGTTTCCCCCACCAAACTCAGGTATCAACCCGATTTAACCTGGAGTCATTGCGGCATAAAGTCAGTGTTGCTTATAAAGAGGTGGGACATGACAACGCAAACCGCGCAAGCTGATGGGATGAAGAAGGCATAACGATCACGGCTATTTGGTCACCGCCACCGTTTTTTCACAAATACGCCGCACTCGCATCAAGGACACCCCATGCCTACCGGCTGTAAGAAATCAAAAATCTTGATCGTGGAAAACGAAAGCATTGTGGCCCGCGACATCCAGCAACAGTTGCTGGAGCTAGGCTATAACCCGGTGGGGCACGCCACGTCGGGAGAGTCATCCATTTTGCTGGCCGAGCAACTGTCACCCGACTTGGTGCTGATGGACATTCAACTAGGCGGCAGTGGCATGGACGGCATTGCCGCCGCGCACATCATTCGAACCCAGCTAAGTCTGCCGGTAGTGTTTTTGACCGCGTTTGCGGCAGACGACGTTTTGAGCCGAGCCAAGCTGACCGAGCCGTTTGGCTACATCCTCAAGCCGTTTTCTGAGCGTGAGTTGCGTACCGTGGTGGAGATGGCGCTGTACAAGTCCAAAACCGACAACCGCCTGCGCGACTCGGTGCTGCATACACAGACCATTTTGGACAACATGGCCGATGGCCTAATAACCATCAGCGGGCACGGCATTGTGGAATCATTCAACAAAGCCGCTACGGTCATTTTTGGCTACCTGCCTGCCGAGATTGTGGGCAAAAACGTCTCTCAGCTGATGCCTCAGCCGCAAAACAGTCAGCACAACAACTACCTGGCCACCTACCAAGCCACTGGCAAGACACGCATCATTGACCAACCTTGCGAGGTGAAAGGGTTGCGCAAAGACGGCACCATCTTTCCCATGAGCTTGTCGGTATCCCGCATGTCGCAGGTCAACCCGAACGGCAACATAGACACATCGACCAACAACACATTCATCGGGCTGGTGCGCGACATTACCCAGCAGCGCCAGGATGTGGAGGAAATCCGCCGCCTTGCGTTTTATGACGCGCTCACCGGCCTGCCCAACCGCCGCTTGTTGATAGACCGCCTCAGTCAGGCCATGCTGGCATCAGCACGCACCGGACACCACGGCGCGCTGATGTTTCTGGATCTTGACCATTTCAAGCAACTCAACGACACGCTGGGCCATGACCTGGGTGACCTTTTGCTCCAGCAGGTGGCCAACCGCCTGCAAGCCTGTGTACGCGAGGGCGACAGTGTGGCTCGTTTAGGGGGCGACGAGTTTGTGGTGCTGCTGGAAGCGCTAAGCACACATGACATTGAAGCCGCCACACAAGCCAAAGACATTGCCGCCAAGATACTGGTCGCGCTAGGCCACCCGTACATATTGCGAGAACACAACTACACCAGCACCCCCAGCATTGGCATTGTGGTGTTCGTAGAAGGAAACGCCACTGTCGAAGATTTGCTCAAAAAAGTGGACGTGGCCATGTACCAGGCCAAGGCGGCCGGGCGCAATACCGCACGTTTTTTTGACCCCGAGATGCAGGCCGCTGCCGCAGCCCACTCGGCACTGGAAAAAGACATGCGCACCGGGTTAAAGCAAAACGAATTTGTGTTGCACTACCAAATTCAAGTGGATGACAACGCCAACACTACTGGGGTGGAGGCACTGGTTCGCTGGCAACACTGCACGCGCGGCATGGTGTCACCGGGTGACTTCATTCCGCTGGCGGAAGAAACCGGTCTCATCTTGCCGCTGGGCCAGTGGGTGCTGGAAACCGCTTGCGCCCAGTTGGTCACTTGGGCGGCTATCCCACAGTGTCAACACTGGACCATTGCCGTCAACGTCAGTGCCTCGCAATTTGCACAGGCCAGCTTCGTCGCCAATGTTGAGCACGCACTGGCCAAAACCGGCGCCAATCCGGCCCTGCTCAAGCTGGAGTTGACCGAGAGCATGCTGGTCAAAGACGTGGACGGCATCATCGTCAAGATGAATGCCATTCGCCAGCGCGGGGTAGCTTTTTCTTTGGACGACTTCGGCACCGGTTACTCCTCGCTCACCTACCTCAAGCGGCTGCCGTTGACCCAGCTCAAGATTGACCAGTCATTCGTACGCGATGTGTTGACTGACCCCAGCGACGCGGTCATCGCCCGCACGATCCTGGCGCTGGGCCACAGCCTGGGATTGAAGGTGATTGCCGAGGGCGTGGAGACGCTGGCCCAGCGCGATTTTTTAACCCATATTGGTTGCGATGCGTTTCAAGGCTACTTCTATGGACGCCCCGCCACGGCCGCTTCCCTCATTTGCCCCGAATCACCCTAAGGTGTTTTCCCTGCCTAACTCAGGTAATGACCCGATTTTCCTGCAGGTTTTGTTTGAATAAAGTTTGAGCCATGTTCCAACGCTCTCAAGACAATGACTATCAAGATTTTGCTGGTGGATGACAACCGCGTGTTTATGGCTGCCGTGCGGAAGTTCCTGGACGTGCTGCCCGGCACCCGCGTGGTGGGTCAGGCCCATGACGGGCGTGATGCCCTCATCAAAGCCGAAGAGCTGCACCCTGACCTGATCTTGCTGGACATCGCCATGCCCATGATGAATGGCATGGAAGTCGCCCGACGCATTCAACTGTGGCCTCAGCCGCCAAAAATTGTTTTCCTGTCGATGCACGACAACCTGGCCTACCAAGAAGCCGCCCGTGAACTGGGCGCGCTGGGCGTTGTGGGCAAGTCTGATTTTGTCAATGAGCTATTGCCCATACTGGAAAGCCTGGTCATCAACTTCAGCGGCACCACGACCATGCCGCCGGGAACGCACTGAAAGTTTTGCTCATTGATGACGACCCATCTCAGGTGTTGACCCGATTTGACGGCGCGCCCAATTGAACTACATTGGTCTGACTGTGGCAATTCCATCTACACAACATGCATCGCAAGGTCTGGAAGCCTCAATCAACACAAAGAGCAGGACTTTGGCAATGAGCGTCAAGCGGCAAACCTGGCAAACGTCAGGCACATGGTTTATTTTGGTGTTCATGTTGGGCATGGGGCTGTCCGCCTTGGCGGCCCAGTGGTCTTATCAAAACGTTTCTGACAAGGCCGAGGCTGAGTTTCAGCGCCTGAGCAATCGCACGGCGCAGCAGGTGGCCGCACGGTTTGACAAACCCATTTACGGTCTTAACGGGCTGCGGGGCGTGTACGCCATGCAAACCCAAGTCAGCCGGGCTGACTTCGCCACCCATGTTGCCACGCGCAATTTGCCGCAGGAGTTCCCTGGTGTGCAGGGTTTCGGTTTTGTTCAAAGGGTCAAAAAGGCTGACCTCCATACTTTTTTGGCGATGGTGCGGGCCGACCGTGCGCCAGGGTTTGCTGTGCGCCAGTTGGCTGACACAACCCACGACGACTTGTACCTCATCAAGCAGATTGAGCCTGCCCTGCAAAACGTGGGTGTGCAGGGGCTGGACCTTGGCTCCGAGCCCCTGCGCCGCGCAGGCGCACAGCAAGCGGTAGACACGGGCCTTCCCACCGTCACCGGTGGCATCACCCTGGTGCAACACAACAAGAAGATGCCCGGTATCCTCCTCTATGTGCCCATTTACGACCATGGCAGTCGACCGGTGGATGTAGCAGCGCGGCGCGCGGCGCTGGTGGGGCTGCTGTATGCACCTATCGTGGTGCAAGATCTGCTGGCAGGCATACCCGATGTGGTGTCGGGCTTGCTGGATTTTGAGGTGTACGACTCCGCACTCAACGCCCCTAACGGCACCTTGATGTTTGATGCAGATGACCACGTGGTAAAAGGTGCTTCTGAAGGCGTACCACCCGAGGCTAACCGGCACTTTTCTACCCGCCACGCGTTAAATCTGTCAGGGCGGGAGTTCACCCTCAGCATGAACAGCACCCCCCAGTTTGATGCCCTCATCGACCACACCATGTCCGTGCTGGTGTTTACGGGCGGCATGCTCACCACGCTGCTACTGTCCCTGCTGATGCGCCTGCAAGCGGGCAGCCAGAAAAAGGCCGAACAACTGGCCCATGCCATGACGGCGGACTTGGATCGCCTGGCCCAGGTGGTCAAACACTCATCCAACGCAGCCATGCTGTCTGATGTCAACGGGGTCATCACCTGGGTGAATGAGGGCTTTACCCGGTTGACCGGTTACCGCGTCGACGACGCCGTGGGCAAGACCCCTGGTGAGCTGATCGGCTCAGAGAAAGGCGACCGCGCCACCATTCAAAAACTACTGGACGCACAAGCTACGGGCACCATATGCCGGGTTGAAGTGATGAATCGTGCAAAAGACGGCCGCGAGTACTGGATTGACACCGAAATCCAGCCCCAATATGATGCTCACCACAAGATCATCGGCTTCATGGAGATTGGCACCGACATCACCGCGCTGCGCCAAACCCAAGCCCGCATGGAGCTGGCCCAACGCGACACCGATGCGCTGTTGGGCACGCTGAATTTGCATGCTATTGTGTCGGTGACCAATGGCTCAGGTGTGATCACCGAGGTCAACGACGCGTTTTGTGACATCAGCGGCTACCCCCGTGAGATGCTGATTGGCCAGACCCACCGTATTGTGAACTCTGGCTATCACCCACCTGACTTTTTTGTTGACATGTGGCAAGACATTGCCATCGGGCTGCCCTGGCGCGGCCAGGTATGCAACCGTGCCCGTGATGGCAGTCTTTACTGGGTAGACACCTTTATCGCCGCTTTCATGGGTGACGACGGAGTGGCTGAAAAATATGTCTCCATCCGCACCAATATCACCGACAGCAAGCGGGCCGAGTCGGAGCTGCGCCGAGCCGAAGCCACCTTGCGCAACTACGTCACCCTGCTGGATACCGTGCTGGACAACCTGCCTTGCGGTCTAAGCGTGTTTGACAGTGACCTGACCCTGCGGACCTCCAACGCAGAGTTCCGCCGCCTACTGGATATACCCGACTCTATCGGTGGCGAGCCATTGAACCGATTTGAAGACATCATCCACTTCAACGCAGAGCGGGGTGAATATGGCAAAGTCGGCACCGCGGATCTGGCGGCCACCGTCAGCACCATCATCGAACGAGCCAAAGCCCCGGTGGTGAAGCACCAGTTTGAGCGCGTGCGCCCCAACGACACCGCGCTGGAGATTCGCGGTGGCCCCATGCCAGGTGGCGGCTTTATCACCACCTACACCGACATCACCCAGCGCCACCGCGTGCAGCTTGAAAATCAGCGCATCACAGAGGCCCTGGTGCACGCTACGCATGTAGCGCAAGAGGCCAGCAAGTCCAAAAGCCAGTTTTTGGCCAACATGAGCCACGAGATACGCACCCCCATGAACGCCATTTTGGGCATGCTGGCGCTATTGCTTAAAACCAGCCTGACCGCCCGCCAGACCGACTATGCCGTGAAAGCCGAGGGAGCCGCCCGCGCCCTGTTGGGCTTGCTCAACGAGATTCTGGATTTCTCAAAAATTGAGGCTCACAAGATGACGCTGGACCCCCAGCCATTTCGCGTGGACACGCTGATACGCGACCTCTCTGTCATCGTGGCGGCCACCATCGGCTCGCGCCCGCTGGAAGTTTTGTTTGACATTGACCCCACGCTGCCAAGCTACCTGGTGGGTGATGCCATGCGTTTGCAGCAGGTGCTCATCAACCTGTCTGGCAATGCCATCAAATTCACGCCCTCGGGCAAGGTGGTCGTGTCCATTGCGGTCAAGGGGCAAGACGCACACACCGTCACGCTGGAGTTTGCCGTGCAAGACACCGGTATTGGTATTGCGCCCGACAACCAGGCGCGCATCTTCACCGGGTTTACGCAGGCGGAAGCCTCTACCACGCGCCGGTTTGGCGGCACCGGCCTGGGCCTGGCCATCAGCCAGCGGTTGGTGACGTTGATGGGGGGTGACTTGCGGTTGACCAGCACTTTGGGTCAAGGCAGCCGGTTTTACTTTGAGGTCACTCTGCCCTATCAAGAAATACCTGGCAGCGCCGCAGCAGACACCACCGGCATCTTGCCCGCCCATTGGTTGCCCACCGGCCCACGCCTGACGGGTTTGCGCGTGCTGGTGGTGGAAGACAACCCCAACAACCAGCAAGTGGCGCGCGAGTTGCTGCAACTGGAGGGCGCAACGGTGCTCATGGCCAACCATGGGCAGGAAGCCATTGACACCATTAAGGCGATGGAAGCGATTAAATCTTCACCCATCACAGACGGCGACAAGCCCGGCCTTGACGCGGTGCTGATGGACTTGCAAATGCCCGTGATGGACGGTTTTACTGCCACCCATCACATCCGCAATGAAATGGGCCTCACCGACCTGCCCATCATCGCCATCACCGCCAACGCCATGGACTCAGACCGCGAGGCCTGCCTGGCCGCCGGCATGAACGGCCACGTGGGTAAGCCCTTTGATTTGGACCACTTGGTGCAGGTATTGCAACAGTTGGCCGCGCCAAGTTGGGCGCGGGTGGTGGCTCAGCCAGGTTCCGTGCGGGTTGAGCCAGGTTCCGTGCGGGCTGAGCTTGTCGAAGCCTTGCCACCCGTCACCCAGGCCGCCCAGGCCGCAGGCGTCAACCTGCCCGCCGCGCTCAATCGCTTGGGCCACAACATCGCGTTGTATGAGCGCACGTTGCGTCTATTTGTCAACGACTTAGGTGCCCTGCCTGCCCAATTGCACGCCGACCAATTTGCCGGCGATGTGCCGTCAGCCAAACGCGCCTTGCACACGTTAAAAGGCTTGGCTGCCACGCTTGGGGTCGAGGCCCTGGCCGCCGTCGCAGCCCAGGGCGAAACACAGCTCAAAGGCAGCGCTGCCAACGCCGGCTTGTCCGCCGTGGTGGCACGCACCAACACCGCCATTGCACTGGCCAGCCCGCCACTTGATACGCTACTCAAGGCATTGCTAATGGCCCTGGCGGCCAGCCCTTCGGCACCCCCAACCATGACCACCTCAGCGACACCCATTCCCATACCACCGCTTGACACAACGGCGTTGGCCCAGGCGCTGGGCGCGCTGGCCGACAAGCTGCGCAACTTTGACATGGACGCTGTCCAGCTGATGAACCCTATCAAGCAAAACTTTGGCGCAGCGTTGGTGACGTTAGGGGCACCCGGGGCGCAAACCTTGGACGCGCTGCAAGCCGCCATTGACCGGCTTGATTTTGAGCAAGCGCTGCGGCTGTGCCAAACCCTCACCCATCTCACCGAGGAGCTCTGAATGCCCGCTGCCCCGCTCCCCGCCAATGAGGCCGCCCGCCTGAAGGCGTTGCATGACCTGGACGTGATGGACAGCCCACCCGAAGCCGAGTTTGATGCGCTGGTCAATGTCGCCTCACTGGTTTGTGGTGCGCCTTACTCACTCATTACCCTGGTGGATGCCAACCGCCAATGGTTCAAGGCCAGCAAGGGCATGCATGGGGTGAGTGAGACCCCCCGTTCCATCTCGTTCTGTGCCCACGCGATATTAGGCGATGACGTGCTGGAAGTGCCCGATGCCACGCGCGACCCGCGCTTTAGCGACAATCCGCTGGTCACCACGGTGCCCCACGCGCGCTTTTATGCTGGTGCACCCGTGGTGCTGAGCGACGGCTCCCACGTCGGCACACTGTGCGTGATAGACCGACAGCCGCGTGAGTTGAACGCCAGCCAGCGCGAGATTTTGAAATCGCTGGCTGTGGCCGTGGCCCGCGCGCTGGAGGGGCGTAAAGCCATTCGCACGCAAGAAAAGATTATGCGCGCGCTGCACAAGAGCGAGATGCTGCTGGACCGCACCGGTGCCATAGCGGGCGTGGGCGGCTGGGAGGTCGACCTGGTCACCGGTGGCATTTACTGGTCCAAAGAAACACGGCGCATTCATGGCGTGCCGCCCGACTACGTACCGGTGATGAAAGAGGCCATCAACTTCTACGCCCCCGAGGCCCGGCCCATGATTCAAGCAGCGGTGGAAGAGGGCATGGCCAGTGGCAAAAGCTGGGACCTGGAGCTGCCGTTTATTCGCCTGGACGGCACCCCCATTTGGGTCCGGGCCGTGGGCATGGTGGAGTTTGAGAACGACCAGCCCGTGCGTTTATTAGGCGCGTTTCAAGACATCACTGCGCGCCGCCATGTGGAGAGTGAGAGTCTGCGCAACGCCCAATTGCTGCGTGGCTCGATTGAGGCGCTGGACGATGCCTTTGCCCTGTTCGACCCCCAGGACCGCCTGGTGCTGTGCAACCAGCGTTACCGCGAGATTTACCCACAGGCAGCCTACATGATGCAGCCGGGCAACACGTTTGAAGACATCATTCGCGCTGGGGCACTGGCTGGGCAATACCCGGAAGCCACTGGCAATGTTGAGGCCTGGGTGGCCAAGCGCATGGCCATTCACCGACAGCCGTCGTCCAACCTGATTCAGCGGGTCAGTGACGGCCGGGTGCTGCGCATTGGGGAACGCAAGCTGCCGGACGGCCACATTGTGGGTTTCCGCGTTGACATCACCGACCTGATGCGCGCCACCGAGGCCGCTCAAGAAGCCTCCAATGCCAAAGGCCAGTTTCTGGCCAACATGAGTCATGAGATTCGCACCCCCATGAACGCCATTCTGGGCATGCTTACCCTGTTGCGGAAAACCCCACTGACCCCCCAGCAGGCGGACTACGCCAGCAAGGGCGAAGGAGCCACCCGCTTGCTGCTGGGGGTAATTAACGACATTCTCGATTTCTCCAAAATCGAGGCGGGCAAGTTGGCGCTGAACAACCAGCCGTTTCGCACCAACCAACTGTTTCAGGATCTGCAGGTCATTTTGGCCACCAGCGCAGGCACTAAACCCGTCACCGTGCGGTATGACATCGACCCCCGCCTGCCACGCCGCTTGGTAGGCGATGCCTTGCGTTTGCAGCAGGTGCTCATCAACTTGGGCGGTAACGCCATCAAATTCACGGCCCAGGGCGAGGTGGTGATTTCCATCGCCGTGGCCTCGCGGTCCCCCCCCCCGGCGCAGACCATGACGCTGGACATCGCGGTAAAAGATGCGGGTATTGGCATTGCGCCAGAAAACCAGGCCCGCATATTTGACGGTTTTTCGCAGGCAGAGGCCTCCATCACCCGCCGCTTTGGTGGCACCGGGCTGGGAGTGGCCATCAGCCAACGGCTGGTCACGCTGATGGGTGGCAAACTGCAAGTGAACAGCGCCTTGGGCCAGGGCAGCAGGTTTTACTTCACACTCACGCTTCCCTTTGAAGAAGATGTGATGGGTGATGACCCAAGCACTGCCCTCCCATCCCCCCTCCCATCCCCCATGGGTAGCTTCCCCAACACCCCGCGCCTGGGTGGTATGCGCCTGCTGCTGGTGGAAGACAACCTCAACAACCAACAAGTCGCGAGGGAGCTGTTGCAACTGGAGGGCGCGTGGGTGCAGATTGCGGCGGATGGTCAGCAAGCCATTGACACCATTGCCACCCATCACACCGGCCAAGGTGCCCTCACCCGGTTTGACCTGGTACTGATGGACCTGCAAATGCCAGTGATGGACGGCTTTACCGCCACTCACCACATCCGCAACACCCTGGGACTCAAAAACCTGCCCATCGTTGCAATGACCGCCAACGCCATGGACTCCGACCGAGATGCCTCCTTGGCGGCGGGTATGGATGGCCACGTGGGCAAGCCTTTTGACTTGAATCACCTGGTGGGTGTGCTGCAAAGGCTGGCCGCCCAAAGCTGGGTGCGACCCGTCCTGCAAGTTGATGGAACCCCTAGCCAAGCTCAGGCCGAATGGGTAGAACATGCCTACCCCGTGCCCGCGGAGTCCCAGTCCGGTCGGGCTGAACCCTTCCCGGTTCGGGCTGAGCTTGTCGAAGCCCTGAGCCGCGCCGCGCAGGTCGCGGGGGTTGACCTTGACACGGCGCTCAACCGCCTGGGCTACAACCTGGCGCTGTACGAGCGCACATTTCGCATGTTTGTAGCCGACCTGCTGGCCATGCCCGCCCAACTGCGGGCGCTCCAGGCGGCGCGGGACACCCCCCAAGCCGTCCGCCTGCTGCACACGCTCAAAGGCCTGGCCGCCACGCTGGGGGTCGGCGCACTGGCCACCATCGCGGGCAAGGGCGAGGCGCTGCTCCAAAGCCACCTCTCCAGCATCCGTATCACCCAAGACCCAGCCATCACCATCGACACCAACAGCCCGGACCTGCCCGCCGTGGTGGAACACACATGTGTGGCCATTGCGCAAGCCAGCCCCAGCCTGATGGCACTGCAAGTAGCACTGCAAACCAACATGGCCTCTGCAGCGCCAACCACTGATCCCAACGCCCATTCCCCGGACACCTCGCCGCTGGACACCACTGCGCTGTCGCTGGCGCTCACCGCACTGGCCGACAAGCTGCGCAACTTTGACATGGACGCAGTGCGATTGATGGCCGCGCTCAAGCATCAGTTTGGTGCGGCCATTCAGGCGCAAACTAGCTACTCCCTCAAGCCACTGGAAGAGGCCATCGACGCGTTGGACTTTGAGCTGGCCAAAGAGCGTTGCCAGACGTTGCACACACTGACCAAGGACACCTGACCATGACCACCACACAACCAGTTGCCGCGTCCCTGCTACCCGAGTCGTTCAGTCAGCCGCTGGCCCGTCCGCGCCTGCTCATGGTGGATGACCAGCCCACCAACATTCAGGTGCTGTACCAGGCTTTTGCGACAGATCACCAAGTGTTCATTGCCTCCAGCGGCGAACAAGCCCTGGCCTTGTGCGCCAGCAAGCACCCGGACCTGGTGCTGCTGGACATTGAGATGCCCGGCATGGACGGTTATGAGGTGTGCCGCCGCCTGAAGGCCGATGCCACCACCCGCGACATCCCGGTGATTTTTGTCACCGCACACACCGATGACGTGACCGAGACGCGTGGACTGGACGCAGGCGCAGTGGACTTCATCTCCAAGCCCATCAACCCCAAGGTGGTGCGCGCACGGGTCAAAACCCACCTCACGCTCAAAGCCCAGTCCGACCTGCTGCGCCAATGGGTTTACACCGACGGACTGACCGGCGTGTGCAATCGCCGCTACTTTGACGAGCGCTTGGCCGACGAGTGGGGCCGTGCCCAGCGCAACAACACCGCCTTGAGCGTGGTCCTGATCGACATTGATTTCTTCAAGCGCTACAACGACCGCTACGGCCACCAGGCCGGAGACGAGTGCCTGCGCCGTGTAGCCGCCACGTTGAGGGCCAGCATGCAGCGCCCCGGCGATCTGATCGCCCGCTACGGTGGTGAGGAGTTTGTGTGCCTACTACCGCTGACCTCGCTGGAAGGTGGCCTGCATTTGGCCCGCCTGCTGGGTCAAAATCTGTTTGACCAGCACATGGCGCATGCCGACTCATCGGTCGCCCCGGTGGTGACCGCCAGCTTGGGCGTATGCAGCGTTAACGGCGTGTGCGAGGTCACCGCCGATACGCTGTTGCGCGCTGCCGACGCCCAGTTGTACCTGGCCAAGTCACTGGGCCGCAACCAGACCTGTGGAGTCAGCCTGGGGGCCATCGGGGTATAAAAAACGCCTTAAGTCCCCGTAAAACATACATAGTTAGCTATTGTTTCAGGAGCAAATCTATGTTAACTCACCACGCCGGTGAACGACACCCACCGCCCCAATCCACCTTGCAACAGGTCCATGCCCAAGAAGCGCTGCGCCTGAGCGAGGACCGCTTTCGCAAGCTGACCGAACTGTCGTCCGACTGGTACTGGGAGCAAGACGCCAAATTTTGCTTCGTTGAAATAAGCGGCGACACCTCGGCCCGCTCGGGCCTGTCCGTCGCCCTGTATCTGGGCCGCCGCTTGTGGGACTTGTCCGCACTGAACTTGGCCGCTGCCGATTGGACCACCCACCGCGCTGTGGTGGCGGCAGGCCTGCCATTTCATGACTTTGAGTTGCGCCTGGCCGACCGCCAGGGCCGCGCCCACTGGATTTCGGTCAGCGGCATTCCCATCTTCAATGTGGCGAACAAACTCACCGGCTACCAGGGCGTAGGGCGCGACATTTCAGTCGACAAGCAGGCTAAAGAGGTACAGCAAGAGGCTTTGAGCCGTCTGCAAAAAATTGCCAACTGCCTGCCCGGCATGGTCTACCAATACCGTTTGCGGATGGATGGCAGCGCCTGCTTCCCCTACGCGAGCGATGCCATCAAAGACATCTACCGCCTGACCCCTGAGGATGTGCGGGAAAGCTCGGCCGCCGCGTTGGCCGTGGTGCACCCCGATGACCGCGACGGCCTGCGCATGTCGGTGCGCCAGTCGGCCCAAGACTTGACGCCGTGGCAGTATGAAAAACGGGTGCTATTCCCCGATGGCTCGGTACGCTGGATACAAGGCAACGCCGTCCCCGAGCGCGAGCCTAGTGGCTCCACGCTGTGGAGCGGCTTCATGTCGGACATCACCGAGCGCAAGCTGGCAGAGCAGGCCCTGCAATCCTCTCTGGCTGAAAAACAGGCCCTGCTCAACGAGGTGCACCATCGGGTTAAAAACAACCTGCAGGTCATCACCAGCCTGCTGCGCCTGGAGGCCGGGCGCAGCACCCAACCCGACACAAAGACGGTGCTGGGTGACATGCAGGGGCGCATTCGCTCCATGGCCCTCTTGCACGAGTCGCTATACCGCTCGGGCGTATTTGCCTCGGTAGACCTGGGCGCTTACCTGCGCAACTTGGCCACCCAGGCCTTCAGGTCCATGGCGCCGCAAGACGGGAAAGTGGCCCTGAAACTAAACCTGACGAGTGTGCAAGTCAGCATGGATCAGGCCACCCCCTGCGGCCTGCTGCTGAACGAGTTGATCTCGAACTGCTTTAAACATGGCTTCCCCGCCGGCCAGAACGGCGAAGTGCGCGTGGTCCTGCAAAGCGTAGCCAACAACCCGCAGGTGCGCCTGCACATCAGCGACACCGGGGTGGGCCTGCCTGAGGACTTTGATACCCGGTGCGGGGCATCCTTGGGTTTAAAGTTGGTCTCAGACCTGGCGCGCCAATTGGGTGGCCAACTCAACATGGGGCCTGGCACCTTGTTTGAGGTTTGCTTCACGCCCACCACAGTCGCCCGCTTGCGGGAGGATGACGAATGACCACACGTAGCGCCCGCATTTTGATTGCGGAGGACGAAGCGCTGATTGCCATAGACCTTGACATGCAATTGCGCGATTTGGGCTATACCCCCGTGGGCCACGCCACACGTGGGGACGAGGCCATTGAGCTGGCCCGCACCCTGCAGCCCGACCTGGTGTTGATGGACATTCAGCTCTCAGGCAGCATGGACGGAATCACCGCGGCACAAACCATTGCCCGCCGGTTTGCGTTGCCCGTGGTGTTTGTCACCGCGTTTGCGGCCGACGAAACGTTAGCCCGCGCCAAGCTGTCCGGGCCCTATGGCTACATCTTGAAGCCGTTTTCCGAGCGTGAGATACGCACCGTGATTGAGATGGCGCTGCACAAGCACCAGACCGATGCCCGCCTGCGCCAAGCCACCGCCGCACTGCAGGCAGCCAGCCTGCACACACAGGCGATTTTGGACAACGTGATCAACGCCGTCATCACCATCAACGAGACGGGGGTGATGGAGTCTTTTAATCTGGCGGCGTGTTCCATGTTTGGCTACGCCGCGCCCGAGGTCATTGGGCAGAACGTGTCAATGCTGATGCCCCAGCCCCACCGAGGCCAGCACGACAGCTATTTGTCGCACTACCGCCGCACGGGCGAGGCCCGCATCATTGGCAAGCCGCGTCAGCTAGAGGGCCAGCGCAAGAACGGCGGCGTATTCCCTATGACGCTGTCGATTTCCAAAATTGAGATGGGCGGGCGCGTTACCTTCATTGGGCTGGTACTGGACATCTCAGAGCGCCGCCAAAACGAGGAAGAAATCCGCCGCCTGGCGTTTTACGACCCACTCACGCAGTTGCCCAACCGCCGCCTGCTGCTGGACCACATGCGCCACGCCATGCTGGCCGCCAGCCGCACCGGGCAACGCGGCGCGGTGATGTTTTTGGATCTGGACCACTTCAAGCACATCAACGACAGCCTGGGCCATGTGGTGGGCGATGAACTGTTGCAGCAAGTGGCCAAGCGCTTGCAGGCCAGCGTGCGCGAAGGCGACATTGTGGCCCGTGTGGGGGGCGATGAGTTTGTGCTGGTGCTGGAAACCCTGGGCACCAAAAGCGTGGACGCTGCCGCCCGCGCCGAGAGCATTGCCAATACGGTGCTGAGCTCGCTGGGCCAACCCTACAGCCTGCAGGGCAAGACCCAACCCTGCACACCCAGCATTGGCATCGCCATGTTTTTGAACGACCAGGACAACCTGGAAGGCTTGCTCAAGCAGGCCGACGCAGGCATGTACCAGGCCAAGGCGGCCGGGCGCAACAAGGCCTGCTTTTTTGACCCCGCCATGCAAGCCGCCGCCATGGCCCGCAGCGCGCTGGAAGACGAGTTGCGCCAGGGCCTGGCGCACGAAGAGTTTTTGCTGCACTACCAAATACAGGTGGGCTCGGGAGGGCACATCACCGGGGCCGAGGCACTGGTGCGTTGGAACCACCCCGCCCAAGGCATGGTGCCGCCAGGGCAATTTATCCCGGTGGCTGAGGATACCGGCGTGATCTTGCCGCTGGGCCAATGGGTCATGAAAACCGCCTGCACTCAATTGGCCGCTTGGGCACAAGACGCTGCCACGGCGCACTGGAACATGGCCGTGAATGTGAGTGCACTGCAGTTTTCGCAACCCGACTTTGTCGCCCAAGTGGCGCTGGCTTTGGCCCAGTCCGGCGCGCAGCCGCACTTACTCAAACTGGAGCTGACCGAGAGCATGCTGGTAGGCAATGTGGAAGAAATCATCGCCAAGATGAACGCGTTGCGCGGGCAAGGTGTGCGCTTCTCACTGGACGACTTTGGCACCGGCTATTCGTCGCTGAGCTACCTCAAGCGCCTGCCGCTGGCACAGCTCAAAATTGACCAGTCGTTTGTGCGCGACCTGCTGACCGACCCCAATGACGCGGTAATTGCCAGCACCATCATCAACCTGGGTCACAGCCTGGGCCTGAAGGTGATTGCCGAGGGCGTGGAAACCCAGGGCCAGTACGACGCTTTGGTGACCATGGGCTGTGACTCGTTTCAAGGCTACTTCTTTGGCCGTCCAACCCCAGCAGTCAATTTAACCCTGGTTATGAGTCAAAAACACCTTTAGTCCCCGTAAGCTATCAATAGTTTGCTATTGTTTTATGAGTTTCATCATCAGCACATGGCCGCAAAATTGGCGTCTGACCTGGCCCGGGAGCCAAATTTGAGGTGCGGTTCTCCCTGGAAGTCCAAACGTCGCAAGCAGGCGGTTTGTCGCAGGGTATCTGAGGGGGGCTGGAAAGTGCAGCTGCGCAAGAAGACTCAATCAGTGGGTGCGAGAATAAGGTTCATTTTTCGCCCCGCCCCCAGCCTCGCCTCATCATCATGTCATTATTTGTCGGTCAACCACGAATTCTGGTCGTCGAGGATGAAAGCATTGTTGCGCGCGATATCGAGCAACAGCTGGTCGAGCTGGGTTACCAGCCCTTAGGTCACGCCACCCATGGGGAAGAGGCCATCGCTATGGCCGAGCAATTGGTACCGGACCTGGTGCTAATGGACATTCAACTCAACGGCGCGCTGGACGGTATTGCTGTGGCCCAAGTCATTCGCACGCGGTTGAAATTACCGGTGGTTTTTTTAACTGCATTTGTGGCGGACGATGTGATTGCCCGCGCCAAGCTGTCCGATCCCTTTGGCTACATCCTGAAGCCGTTTTCTGACCGGGAACTGCGCACCGTGATTGAAATGGCGTTGTTCAAACACCAGGCCGAGATGAAGCTGCGCGACGCTACCGAGCACACGCAGGCGATTTTGGACAATATGGTGGATGCCGTTATCACGATGAACGCACAAGGGGCCATTCAGTCGTTTAACGCCGCTGCCATTCGGATGTTTGGTTACACGGTGAGCGAGGTGATGGGCCAAAACGTCAAGCTGCTGATGCCGCCACCTCACCACGGCAAGCACGACGGCTACTTGAAGCACCATGCCGAAACCAGCGAGGCCCGCGTGATGGGTTACACGCGCGAGCTGATCGGCAAGCGCAAAGACGGCAGTCTGTTCCCCATCAGCCTGGCGGTGTCGCAAATCTCGCGGGCAGGGCAAACCACGTACATTGGGTTGATCAGCGACATCACCGAGCGCACCCGCATTGAAACCGCTCTGCGTGAAACGGCAAGAGAGTTGCGTGCCGTATCGGGCCGGGTGCTGGAGGTGCAAGAGGCTGAGCGCCGCCGCCTGGCCATTGAGTTACACGACGAACTGGGCCAGTCGCTCACCGCCATCAAAATTAATCTGCAAGCCCATGCCCGGTTCAAAGACCAGTCGCCCATGGAGACCAACGCGGAGAACATCCGTATCGTGGACGACGCTTTGCAGCAGGTGCGCCGCCTCGCACTGGCGCTGCGTCCGTCCATGTTGGATGACCTGGGTTTGTCGGCTGCGTTGCAATGGATAGCCAAGCAGACCTCAGAGCGCAGTGGATTTGCGGTGACGTTTCATGCTGAGCGGCTGGAAGTGCGCCTGGCCCCCGAGATTGAAACCGCGTGTTACCGCATCGTGCAAGAGGCGCTGACCAATGTCTCACGCTATGCCCAAGCCACGCAGGTGGCGATTGACTTTTACCAGGACGGCGAGTCGCTGGTGCTGAACGTGAAAGACAATGGATTGGGCTTTGACGTGACCGCCATGCGCGAGCGCGCCAAGGCTGGTGGCAGCATAGGCGTGATGGGCATGCACGAGCGCGCCGCGTTGCTGGGTGGCCACCTTAAAATTGAATCTCAGCCTGGACAGGGCTGCAAAGTCACCCTGCGCTGCCCCTTGCGCACCAGAGAGGAGATCAACCCATGACCCCAATCCGCGTCTTGCTCGCCGACGACCACACCCTGGTGCGCGCGGGCGTGCGAAAGCTGCTGGAATCCATCCCCAATATTGAGGTGGTGGGCGAGGTGAGCGACGGCATGGCCGTGGTGGCCATGGCAGAGGCTTTGCAGCCCCAGCTGGTTTTGATGGACATTGCCATGCCCGGCCTGAACGGGCTGGAGGCCACGTCGCGCCTTAAGCGCACCTGCCCCGATGTACAGGTGCTGATTTTGTCCATGCACCAAAACGAAGAGTATGTGCGCCAGGCCTTGCGCCACGGTGCGGTCGCTTACTTGCTAAAAGATGCCGCCCCCCTGGAGCTGGAGCTGGCCCTGGCCGCCGTGCTGCGGGGTGAGACTTACCTGAGCCCTGCCGTGTCGCGCGGCGTGGTGAGCGACTACGTGCAGCGCCTGCGCAGCGACGACGTGCCGGGTGCCAACCTGACTCCCCGCCAGCGCGAAGTGTTGCAACTGGTGGCCGAGGGCCTGAGCTCCAAAGAAGTGGCCCGCCGACTGGACGTGGCAGTAAAAACCGTGGAGTCGCACCGCAGCCAGTTGATGAAGCAGCTGGACATCCATGAAGTAGCAGGCCTGGTGCGCTACGCCGTGCGGGCAGGGTTGATTTCGCCCGACGCATAATTTGATCTGACGCAAGCCGGCCGCTGAAACAAGCGCTGCGGCTAGCCGTCTAATATGAACCGTTCGCCCAGAGCTTGTCGAAGGGTTTCGACAAGCTCAACCCGAACGGAAATTTAGATTTCACCGGGGTCGTTCGCAGAGATGGCGCGGTCATTCTTGGCGTGGGCCACATCCATGTCACGCGGCAAGGCCACGCCGTTTTTAACGGCGAGAATTTCGGCCATCACGCTCACGGCAATCTCCGGTGGCGTCTTGCTGCCGATGTAAATGCCGATGGGGCCACGCAAGGGGGCCAGCAACAGCGCCGTTTGCTCAAAGTGCTCAATCATTCGTTCTTTGCGCGCCTCGTTGTTGCGGCGGCTACCGATGGCGCCGACGTAAAACGCTTCGGTCTTCAAGGCTTCCAGCAAGGCCAAGTCGTCAAGCTTGGGGTCGTGCGTGAGCGCCACCACACAACTGCGGCGGTCGGGCTTGAAGGCGGTGACGACGTCATCCGGCATGTCGCTCGTCACCCTCACGCCCGCCACTGACCATGCGCCCCGGTATTCCTCCCGCGGGTCGCACACGGTCACGGCAAAGCCGCTGAACAGGGCCATCGTCGCCAAATATTCGGTGAGCTGGCCCGCGCCGATGAGCAACATGCGGTATTCGGGGCCGAAGGTATTGACCAGTTCCAGATCTGTCACGCTTAAGGTTTCAGGCGTGGCGCTGGTTTTGAGAGTGACCGCGCCATCGCTTAAGCGCACCGTACGCTGCACCAGCTGGCCACGCTCCAGGTCAGCCACCAGTTGCGCCAGACTGGCCGCGTCGGGGTCGTACTCCAGCAGCAGCTCCAGCGTGCCGCCGCAGGGCAGGCCAAAGCGATGTGCTTCGTCCGCGGTGATGCCGTACTTGACGAAGCCGGGCGCGCCCGTGGGCATGGCGGCTTGATCCGCGGCTGGGTGTGACGCATTTTTATACGCCTGCGTGTGCCGGTAAATCAGGTCGTCTTCAATACAGCCACCCGACACGGAACCGACCACCGAGCCGTCTTCGCACAGCGCCATGATCGAACCCACGGGCCGCGGGCTGGATCCCCAGGTGCGCACGACAGTGGCCAGCAGCGCACGCTTACCCGCCGTGCGCCATTGGCACAGCGTGCGCAAAACCATCACATCCAAATTTTCCATGCATTATTTCCCGCTTGGCCGTTCAACCGTAGGTGCGCATGATCCACACGCCCACGGCCAGCGCGACGGCACCGGCTACCCAGGCCCAAATGGGCACTTTGGTGGGGTTTTTAGCATCATTTATGCCTGTAGTCCCCGTACCCTCTGCATTGCTTGCTACTTCTTTAATAGCATAAGCTGCAGGGTGAGCGAGCTTCATGGCATCGTCAAAACGCTTGAAAAAGTCTTCCGCCATGGACTTGGCCGCGCCATCCACCAGCCGCTGCCCCAGTTGGGCAATCTTGCCGCCCACCGTGGCGTGCACGGTGTAGTTCAACTCACAGCCCGCGTCATTGGCGACCAGCGTCACGGCCGAGTTGCCCTTGCCAAACCCGGCCGCACCACCTTGACCTTCAAAATTGATTTTGTAAGAGGTCGGCGGCACGATGTCGCTGAGCACAATCTTGCCGCCAAACTTGGCAGACACCGGCCCGATTTTCAACGCCATACCGATCGCGTACTGGTTCTCCCCGGTGGGTTCGACTTTGTCGCAACCTGGAATACACGCCTTGAGCACAGCGGGGTCGTTGAGCGCGTCCCAAGCCTGTTGTTGGGTGATTGCCAATTGGCGGCTGCCTTGCATGTCCATGATGGATGTCCTTGAGTTTGATGTGTTGGGATGGATTTTGACGACGGGAGGTCAGAAGGAGGTCAACAAGTGGTAGCTACGATAGTGATAGCTAACTATTCAACATTGACGGGGACTTCCCTCATATTTCATTTGCTTTTATTCATCAAAGCAGCCAGACTGCTGGCCAAGTCTTCGAGCTTGGCAACATTGTGGACTGCCACCATGCCGTGGGCGTGACTGTTCAGGACAGCCGCCCCGCGCGCAATAGGTGCATAGCCGTCAAACCGCAGCAAGGGGTTGAGCCACAACAAGCGGCGACACCTTCGGCGCAGCCAGGCCAGTTCTGAGGCCAGCTCGGACGGCTCCCCGGTGTCCAACCCGTCGGTGATCACCAGCACCAACGTGCGCCGCCCCACCAGTCGTTTGGCGTGGTGCTGACGCAGGCTGGCAATGGATTCGCCAAGCTGTGTGCCGCCTGCAAAATCGTCAATCACCAAACTGGCATGGGCCAACATGGCGTCGGTATCGGCCAATCTGAAGGCGGGCGTTAGATCAGTCAGGTGCGTGCCAAAGGCAAACACATCTCGCCGGGGATGGCGGCGCGTGGCGGCGTGCAAAAAGGCCAGCAGCAAGCGGGCGTAACGCTCCATGGAGCCGGACACGTCCACCAGCACCAGGAGTGGCAGTGGTTGCTGGCGGCGTTGCAGGCGCGGCAGGCGCAGCATCTCGCCGCCGGTCTGTGCAGCCTGGTGCATCACACCGGGCCAGTGAATGCGGTTGCCGGAAGTTGCCGGGCGAGTTCGGCGCGACGCGAAGTGCGGCAAGGGCAGCCGCACATCGCGCGCCAGACGCTCCACCAGACGGTATTCACTGCCCGAGAGGGAGTTGAAGTCCGCGTGTTTGAGACGGTCCAGATCACTGGCGGTCATGGCAGCGTCGAACTCGACCTTTTGGTCTTCCTGCTTGGGCTTGGATTGCTGGCCGTAAGCGTTTTGCGGCGACAGCGCCTCACGCACCCGTGGGCGGCGCTTGCTGGGCTCGGCTTTGCCTTCCGCGCTGGGCAGCAGTTGCGAGAGCAGTTTTTGGGCGATTTCAGGGTTGCGGAAATAGGCGTCGAACAATTCACGGAAGATGATGCGGTCTTGCTCTCGGCTGACCATCACCGCCTCCAGCGCGGCACTCACGTCCTGCTTGGCCCCCAAGCCCACGGCCAGCGCGGCATCAGCCGCCAGCGCAATGCGCGCGCTGTCCACCCGCACCCCCGCGCGACGCAGGGTTCGGCCAAAGCCAGCGATGTTGTCGGCCAGCTTGCCGGATCTCGAATCACCTAGTTGCATGATTGTTTCGCTTGCTGGTTAGATATCCGTTCGCCCTGAGCTTGTCGAAGGGCCCTTCGACAAGCTCAGGGCGAACGGTTTTTGCTCTGTCACTCCGCATCGTCTTCAGGCTTCAGCAACGCCGTTGCCATATCCGCCGTCAATGCCGCCACATCTTCACGCTGCTTGAACAAGATCCCCGCCGTATCGGCCACCACTTCGGGGTCTACCGCCAGGGTGTCGAGCGCAACCAGAGCTTTGGCCCACTCCACACTCTCGGCAATGCCGGGCGCACGGTGAAAGGCGTTGGCAAACGGCGCGCTGCGGATGCGGCCGACAAACTCGGCGACTTGCGCGGTGAGCGCCTCGGACGCGCCGCCCACTTGCGCGCGGATGATGGCCAGCTCGCGCTCGCGGTCCGGGTAGTCCAGCCAGTGGTAGAGGCAGCGGCGCTTGACCGCATCGTTCAACTCGCGGGTGCGGTTGCTGGTCAGAATGGTGACGGGTTTGATGGCGGCTTTGACGGTGCCAATCTCCGGGATGCTGACTTGGTACTCACCTAAGTACTCGAGCAAAAACGCCTCGAAAGGCTCGTCAGCACGGTCTACCTCGTCGATTAGCAACACAGCACCGGGGGCCGGGGCTTGCAAGGCTTGCAGCAAGGGGCGACGGATAAGGTAGCGGTCTTGATAGACCTCTCGTTCAATGTCGGCGGAAGAACCAGCCGCACCGGCCTGACCATGGTCTTTCAGTTCCGCCGCGCGCATGTGCAACAACTGAGCGGCGTAATTCCACTCGTACAAAGCCTCACGCTGCTCCAAGCCGTCGTAACACTGCAGGCGCAAGAGTTGGCGTTGCAATGCCGTGCTCAGCGCCTTGGCCAACTCCGTCTTGCCCACGCCAGGTTCACCTTCCAGAAGCAGGGGGCGTTGCAGTTTTAGCGCCAGAAACACGGCCGTGGCGAGGCGGCGGTCGGCAAAATAGCCTGCGGCTTGCAGGGCGGCAATGAGCGAATCAATGGTGGGGAACATGGAGCGGGGAAATAGAGGGAGAGAGGAAGAGGCCGACTTGGCGAAAATCAAACCACTACAAATTTGATAGCTAACTATTTAATATCCACGGGGACTTTCGGCTTGTTTTATGGATGAAAACAAGA
>JANOLC010000085.1:0-7402 GCA_031419575.1 Burkholderiales bacterium
GCACGGGCCCTGTGCACCGAGCCCAAGTTGCTGCTGCTCGACGAGCCCTCCAGTGGTTTGAACGTCGAAGAAACCGACGACATGGCATTCTGGATTGCCGACATCAAAAACGAGCTGGGTATTACCGTGTTGATGGTGGAGCATGACATGACCCTGGTCAGCAAAGTCTCTGACCGCGTGCTCGCCATGAACCAGGGTGAGGTACTCGCCATGGGCACACCGCGCGAGGTGCAAAGCGACCCCGGCGTGATCGAAGCCTATTTGGGCTCAGTGGACAATGTGTCGTCACTGCGCCGGGGAGTAGCAGCATGAGTGCCGCGCCTCCCGCAGTGAGCGACACGCCTGTACTCAAGCTGTTGAACGTCGAAAGTGCCTACGGCCCCATCAAGGCGATTCGCGGCGTGAGCCTGCAAGTGCGGCGCGGCGAAATTGCGACCGTGCTGGGCTCGAATGGTGCTGGTAAGACAACGATTTTGAAAACCATATCGGGCATCATCGACCCCCGCAAGGGCAGCATCGAATTCAAGGGCGAAGACATCACCGCCAAAGACCCTGCGCACATCGTGCAACAAGGTTTGAGCCACGTGCCCGAGGGCCGTGAAGTGTTTGCACTGCTCAGCGTGCGCGACAACCTGGCGATGGGCGCCTACACCCGCAGCGACCGCGACGGCGTGGCCAAGGACATGGAGACGGTGTTCAACTACTTTCCCATTTTGCGTGAGCGCGCGGCACAAGATGCGGGCCTGCTGTCCGGCGGGCAACAGCAAATGCTGGCGATCTCGCGCGCGTTGATGGCCAACCCCGACTTGATTTTGCTGGACGAACCCAGCTTGGGCCTGTCACCCAAACTCACCAAGGAAATTTTCGAGATTGTGGTGCGCATCAACCGCGAGCGCGGCACCACCATTTTGCTGGTTTAGCAAAACGCCAATATGGCACTCAATGCGGCCGACTACGGTTATGTGCTGGAAAACGGCCGCATCGTGATGGAAGACACCTGCGCCCATCTTCGCGAGAAGGACGACATCAAGGAGTTCTACCTCGGCATGAAAGAAGACGGAATGCGCAGCGAGCGGCGCTGGAAAAAGAAAAAGACTTGGCGTTGAAAACATGAGACAAACACCATGAGCGGACTCTGGGACTTAAGCAGCATTCAACCGAATCCGGACATCGTCATGCCGGGCGAAACCATCCCCGCCATCTTCTGGAACGCGGTGGAGCAACGCGGCCCCAACGTCTGGATGCGGCAAAAGCACTTAGGGCTTTGGCGTAGCTGGACCTGGAACCAGACTGCCATCGCAGTGAGCGAGATTGCCGCCGGGATGATGAGCCTGGGCTTTGCCAAAGGCGAATGCGCGTCCATTCTGGCCAACACAGTGGTGGAGTGGGTTTGGGCTGACCTGGGCGTGTTGAGCTGCGGTGGTGTCTCCAACGGCATCTACCCGACCGATGCGTCATCGCAAGTGCAATATCTGTGTGAGGACTCGCGCACCACAGTTCTGTTTGTGGAAGACGACGAGCAACTCGACAAAGCGCTGGAAGTGCGCTCGCACTTGCCCTTGTTGCGCAAAATTGTGGTGTTCGACATGGAAGGTCTGCGCGATGTGGCGGACGACAACATTATTAGCCTGAGAGCCCTGCGCGACCTGGGGCGGCAGTACCTCACGGCCAACCCACAATGTATCAAGCAGTGCGTGGCCGCTTGCCAGCCGGATGACCTGGCGATTCTGGTTTACACCTCCGGCACCACCGGCAAACCCAAGGGCGCCATGCATCTGCATGCCGGGCTGGTGTTTACCGTACGCGGCTACAACACCCTGGTCGCGCAAGACGACACCGATGAGCGCATGTGCTTTTTGCCTTTGTGCCACATTGCCGAGCGCATGGGGGGCGAGTACTTTGCGCTCTACACCGGGGCCAAACTCAACTTTGTGGAGAACCCCGAAACCATCCCCGAAAACGTGCGCGAAATTGCACCCACTGTCTTCACCGCTGTGCCCCGCGTGTGGGAAAAGTTTTACTCCGGCGTGATGATTTCATTGAAGGAAGCTGGTGCCATCCAGCAGGCCGCTTATGGCTGGGGCATTGGCGTGGGCACCGAGATTGCCGACAAAGTGTTGGCCCAGCAGCCCGTGGATGGCTGGTTGAAATTCAAATTTACAGTCGCACAATGGATTGCACTGAACAACGTGCGCAAGCTCATTGGCATTCACCGGGCGCGCTTTTTGGTCACAGGTGCGGCCCCCATTTCACCCGACCTGGTGCGCTGGTACCTGGCGCTGGGTGTGCCCATGCTGGAAGTCTGGGGTATGACCGAGACTTGCGGGGCCTCTACCGGTGTACCCGCCACTTTGATGAAACCCGGCTCCATTGGCCCGGCCACCAGCTTCAATGAAGTCAAGCTGGACCCCGCCACGGGCGAGATTTTGGTGCGAGGCAAAAACGTGTTTGCCGGTTACCTGAACCTGCCCGAAAAAACTGCAGAGACGATCGACAAGGACGGCTGGCTGCACACCGGTGACGTAGGTGTGGTGGATGCGGATGGGTACTTCAAGATCACCGACCGCATGAAGGACATCATCATCACGGCGGGTGGCAAAAACGTCACCCCCAGCGAGCTGGAAAACGACCTGAAATTCTCGCCCTACATCACCGATGCGGTGGTGATTGGTGACAAGCGGCCTTACCTCACGGTCATCATCATGATCGACCAGGAGAACGTTGAAAAATTTGCGCAAGACCAGGATGTGCCCTTCAGCAACTACGCCTCATTGACCCGCAGCGTAGAAGTTCAGGCCTTGATTCAAACCGAGATTGACCGCGTCAACAAGAAGTTTGCGCGGGTTGAGCAAATCAAGAAGTTCTTCCTGCTGGAGAACCAGCTCACCGCCGAAGACGAGGAACTCACCCCCACCATGAAGCTCAAACGCAAGTTGGTGGAAAAAAAGTATGACCCTCAAATCACCGCGATGTACCGATAGCCGCCCGGCCTCAAATTCCCCGACTGTTTAACCTCAAAGGAGACCTGTGATGAAACTTAAATCTGCCATCGCTCTGGCCATGCTGGCCACTTCCGCTTTAGCTGCCACGTCGGCCCTTGCCCAAAAGGTGGTGCCACCGCAGGGTGTTAGCGCCACTGAAATCACGCTGGGCTCTATTCAGGATTTGTCGGGCCCCATTGCGGGATTTGGCAAGCAGGCCAGGTTGGGCATGATGCTGGCCGTGGACGAGATTAACGAGCAGGGCGGCATCAATGGCCGCAAGATCAAGCTGATTGTTGAAGACTCGGCCTATGACCCGAAGAAGGCCGTTCTGGCCGCACAAAAGCTGGTCAACCAGGACAAGATTTTCATGATGGTTGGCCACATTGGCACGGCGCAAAACATGGCCGCCATGCCGGTGCAGTTTGAGAAGAACGTCATCAACTTTTTCCCCATCACTGCTGCGCGCGAAATGTACGAGCCTTTTGACCGCCTGAAGTACTCCTTTGCCGCCACCTACTTTGACCAGATGCGCAATGCCGTGCCCAAATTGGTCAAGGAGAAAGCCGCAAAAAAGGTCTGCACCATGTACCAGGACGATGACTTTGGTCTTGAAGTGCTGCGAGGCGGCGAGGCGGGTTTGAAAACCATGGGTATGGACTTCACCGAGAAAACATCCTACAAACGCGGCGCCACCGATTTCTCCTCGCAAGTGTCCAAAATGCAGGCCTCGGGCTGCGACATGATCGTGCTGGGCACCATCATCCGCGAGACAATTGGTGCCATTGGTACAGCCCGCAAGCTGGGTTACAACCCCACCTTTCTGGCCAGCAGCGCGGGTTACACTGACTTGATCCACAAGCTGGGCGGCAAGCCCATGGACGGCCTGTACGCCACCATGACCGTGCAAAACCCCTATACCGATGAGACGTCGCAACCCATCCGCTTCTGGGCTAACAAGTACAAAACCAAGTTCAATGAAGACCCAACCGTGTTCTCGGTTTACGGGTACAGCATCATTGATAATTTTGCCAAAGCCGCCACCAAATCCGGCAAGGCTTTGTCTACTGAGAGCTTCATCAAGGCCATGGATACCATGAGCAGTCCGCCTGATATTTTCGGCAGTGCGCCATCATCCTTCAGCCCCACCAAGCGCTTGGGCAGCGATGCGTCACGCCTGTCGCAAATTCAGGATGGCAAGTGGAAGACGGTGTCTGAGTACTTTGGTTCGACGGCCAAATAACCTGCCTTCAGTATTAAGTCAAAAGCCACCTTCGGGTGGCTTTTGTGTTTAGGTATCTGTCTTATCCCCCAGAACAAGCAGGTGCAGCGAGTAGCCATGGGGAAAAAGTCCAAAGTGAAGGCGCACTGAGTGCGCGATCGCACAGACGCGCGTAATTCGCGTCCCTACGATTGGCTCCGTGGCGTAAAGCACGAGCCGTCGGAACTCCCGGCGATCGACTCGCTGTTCGCCGATAGGAGTTCTGATGAGTCTTGCCCCCACAACCACCACTGAAGACCTCGCCCGCACCCGCAGCTTCAGCAACTCATCAGCCGACAACCCTAGATCGCTCAGTAGCGCCGTCTCGTGGGAGGCGATTGCCGCCGGTGCCGCCGCGGCCGCTTCGCTGTCTTTGATTCTGCTGATCCTCGGGGTCGGACTTGGCCTGTCCTCCGTTTCACCGTGGACCCAGGATGGTGTGAGTGCGGCGACTTTCGGACTTTCAACCATCCTGTGGCTGACACTCACGCAAATTTTGGCGTCGGCAATGGGCGGCTACCTCGCTGGCCGCCTGCGCACCAAGTGGCCCGAGGTCCACACCGACGAGGTGTACTTCCGCGATACGGCTCACGGCTTCCTGGCATGGGCGGTGGCTTCCTTGGCCACCGCCGCTCTGCTGACTTCCGCCATAGGGTCGATTCTCAGCGGAGGCATTGCAAGCTCGGCAAGCTCGGTCGTTGGGAGCGCTGCAGTATCAACACGCACACCGCACGGAACTGACGGCGGACCAATGGGCTACTTCATCGATTCGTTGTTCAGGCGTGATGCAGCAATGGCTGCACCCACCCCTGGAAACGTGGGATCAGTAGTCGGCCCAGACGCGATTGAGCGCGCGTGGGACAAGGATACGGCCGAGGTCGGCCGTATTTTTATGAATGTGAACCGTTCGGAGCCGCTACCCACAGAGGACATCCGCTATGTGGGCCAGATCGTGGCACAACGCACCGGCCTGTCGCAACAAGATGCAGAAAAGCGGGTCACCAACGTGTACGCGAAGGCGCAAGCGAAGGTGCGCGACAGGGAAGTGGCCATGCGTGCCGCTGCTGACAAGATGCGCAAGGCCTCTGCATATAGCGCACTCTGGTTGTTCGTGTCACTGCTTGTCGGCGCATTCGTCGCCAGTCTGGCCGCCACCTTTGGCGGTCGACGTCGCGATGCGTGATCTATTCCTTCCTTCACTCTCACAAAGGCCACCATGCGTTCACTACTTCTGTTATTTCTCGGTATCCCCATCCCGATCATCATTTTGATCGCGCTATTCGTGAATTGACTGCACACCCGTCACCTCAACCCCTAAACCCCACAACCGCTTAGTCGAGTTTGTTAGCTCCACATCATGAGGTTCCCAATGAAGACAAAACCCAAGTCCAAGATCGCTGACAATTCGCAGCCCAATGTGTCCCTGATGGCAGAGCAATTGGCAGCTGCGCAGGCCCTGGCCGCGGCAGTGCCCTTCAACATCGGCAAAGCCCATGAATTCGGCCGCGAGAACGCCATTGCACCGCCGCGCGGCGAGTCCAAGTCAAGCAGCTCGCAAACGGCATCGGTCAGCACGCTGAGCGAATTCAATAGGTCGACCAAGACTGGCGCACTGGACAGCGCGCGCACGGACGCATCGGACCAGATGATGACGACGAACCAGGGTGTCGCGATCAGTGACAACCAAAATTCGCTGAAGGCCGGGCTACGCGGTCCTACGCTGCTGGAAGACTTCATTTTGCGCGAGAAGATCACCCACTTCGACCACGAACGCATTCCGGAGCGCATTGTTCATGCGCGCGGATCGGCTGCTCACGGTTATTTCGAAGCCTACCTGCCGCTGACCGAACTCACCCGCGCAGCCCCATTTAAAGAAGCTGGCAAGGTTACGCCGGTCTTCGTGCGCTTTTCCACTGTGGCTGGCGAGCGTGGCTCGGTCGATACGGCGCGCGACGTGCGCGGTTTCGCCGTCAAGTTCTACACTGACGAGGGCAACTGGGACCTGGTGGGCAACAACATTCCGGTCTTCTTCATCCAGGACGCTATGAAGTTTCCGGACCTGATCCACGCCGTGAAACCCGAACCCCACAACGGCATGCCGCAAGCCGCTTCGGCCCACGACACCTTCTGGGACTTTGCCTCACTGAGCCCCGAGACCACACATACGCTGATGTGGGTGATGTCCGACCGTGGCATACCGCGCAGCCTGCGAATGATGCAGGGCTTCGGCGTACACGCGTTTCGGCTAATCAACGCCAGGGGGGAGTCACACTTCGTCAAGTTTCACTGGAAGCCGCTACTTGGCACCCATTCTTTGGTTTGGGATGAGGCCGTCAAAATTGCGGGTGCGGACCCTGACTTTCATCGCCGTGACCTGTGGGAGGCCATTGAGTCGGGCGAGTATCCAGCGTGGGAACTTGGCCTGCAAATTTTCACCGAGGCGCAGGCCGAAGACTTCAGCTTTGATGTACTTGATGCCACCAAACTAATCCCTGAGGAATTGATTCCGGTCACACCGGTGGGTCGCATGGTGCTCAACCGAAACCCGGACAACTTCTTTGCAGAGACCGAGCAGGTTGCGTTTTGCCCTGCCAATATCGTCCCGGGCGTGGATTTCTCTAATGACCCGCTGTTGCAGGGGCGGCTGTTCTCGTATCTCGACACACAGTTAAAGCGTCTTGGTTCGACAAACTTCCATCAACTGCCGATCAACGCGGCCAAATGTCCGGTGATGAATTTTCAGCGCGATGGCCAAATGCAAATGCAGGTGCCCAAAGGACGCGCCAATTATGAGCCAAATAGCCTTGCCGAACACGGCGAAATCGGAGGGCCACGCGAATGCCCGATGACGGGCTTTGAAAGCACAACCACGCCGACTGGAGAAAATGAGGAAGGCGACAAGCTCCGCGTCCGTCCCGAATTATTCGCTGATCATTATAGTCAGGCGCGGCAGTTCTGGATTTCGCTGACCGACAACGAACGCTCACATGTCGCATCGTCGTTCACCTTCGAATTGTCGAAAGTCGGCCAGCTCAATCAGGTGCCACCGCGCATGGTCGGCAATTTGCGCAATGTCGATGATGATCTGGCGCAGCGCGTTGCTGCTGGTCTTGGCATTGATCTGCCGCCCAAAGCAAAAGCTGCACGCGAGCCGATCAAC
>JANOLC010000086.1:0-2262 GCA_031419575.1 Burkholderiales bacterium
CCAGCAGCACGTAGTGCCAGGGTGGCCCCTTGCGATGCTCAGCACTCAAGCCGTTTATGCGGTCGCACCAGGCCAGCGCGGCTTTCAGCTTGCGCTTTACGTTGGGGTGAATGGTTTGCTGCTGTGCCTTGGTTTCCACCAGATACACCGCGTCTGCCGTGCGCACCAGAAAGTCAGGCGAGTAAAACGCGGGCAGGCCGTCAACTTTCACGTAGCGCAACCGGGCAAATGTATGGCGGTTTTCGCTGATCTTGCAAAACGCCTCAACCTGGGTGTCGGCCTGCGCCCAGTGAATGAAGGCGCGCTCCAGCCCGCCATTGCGCGCAGGCCAAGCCAGGCGCGCGTAGATGCATTTGCTTACCGCGACGGAATGGCTCTCCCGCATCATCAGGCGCGGCACTTCGCTCAAATGCCGCAGATGCACCTCGGTCTGCCCGGTGACGTGCTTTTGCTCAGCGTCCAGCAGCGCCACGGCAAACACTTTGGTGATGTGGTCCACCACGGGTTGCAGCAGCAAGACACGCCAGTGTTCTTCGCCATTGGGACCGCCCAGCGGGTTGAAGGTGGCACCAAACAACTGCGTCCAGATGTAGTCGTCCAGCCAGCCGGTCAGCTCTGCTGTATTTACTTGCAGGTAAGGTTTAACCAGATGAGTCGCAATCTTGTTGCCTTTGGACAAGGGCTCGCTCAGCGCCTGGCTGATGCGCCGGGTCAACCGCGCCAGGTATTCGTTGTAGCCACCCACATTCATCACCGCACCGTCCACGCGGTAGTCGCCAAACAACGTGGCGCTTTGCAAGTCTTGCGAGATAAAGGTGTCGCCCTTGCCCAGCAGCCCGGTCAGTTGGTCCAACGACATGGCGGTGAAAGCGGGCAGGGTAGCCAAGTCCAGTGCCATGTGGTCGCGCACCTCATCAGCCTCCTGCAATATGAAGGGGATGCCAAAGTCAAACGCCTCGTACCCATCGCGCAGTTCGGCGGCCACCACGTCGCCGGTGGCGCTGGTGTCGTCCATATCGTCACCCGTGGTGCCCGCCAGCCCTTCCTTGATCAGCTCGTCGTAAAACGACTGAAAGGCCGGGTGCTCCACGATGGACAACACATCTAGCAGGCTGCCGGGCTCCCGCCCCGCGTTGATGCGTTCGCGGTTTTCGCGCTTCAGGTCGGTGTATTCATCGTCGCGCCACATCAGGCGCAGGCCGCGGCCAATGGTCTGCTCCAGCAAAATCTGCGCTTGCGATGAGCGCAGTGGCACGATCACGCAGATATTGTTCACGTCAAAGCCTTCGCGCAGCATCAGCACGCTGACGATCACGCGTGGCGAGGCGTGGTGGTCGACGCTGAACAGGCGTTCACGCACCGGTGCCCAGTCTTTCTCGCCCAGCTCAGCCTTTTTGCCGGAGTCGATGGTCATCACCTCATCCTGTGCCAGACCTTCCTGATCCTGCAAAAACGCTGCCACCAGGGGTGACACGCTGGTGTCTTCACACACCACCAGCATCTTGGGGTGGCGCGTCGGGTCAATCCGGGCAAAGTCGGCCTCCAGCTTGCGCAGCTTCTTCAATCCGGCGCGCAGCATCACCCGCTGGCCTTCGCTCAAAGCCGGGTTGCCCTGCTCATCGCGTTCGGCTTTGAACACCAAAGGCAGCGCGCCAATCTCTTTGCGCCGGTCCAGCACCAGCGACTTGACCAGTCCCTGCTTCATCGCCATCTTTAAATCAAAATCTGTGATGATGTGCGGGAAGTACAGCTTGCGTTTGTTTTTACCGGCGCCCACGTCGTTGTAAGGCGTGGCAGAAAAGTCCACTTGCACAAAGCGTCGCCCCTTGGTTTCGGCAATGCGACTCAGGCTCTTTTGCCATTCCACCTCGGTGCTTTCGCCTTCGCGTTTGAACTCGTGAATGTGGTGCGCCTCGTCGTTGAACACCATCAGCTCCGGCAGGCTCGCCAGAAACTCCAGCACATTGCCGCGCGCATAACGGCGGTCCAGCACGTCCAGGCTGTTGCCGGTGGCGCGGCCGGGCATGAGGGGCAGCACCGCGCCCACCACCAGATGCGGGTCCAGCGGTGCACCCAGAGCTTCGACATCTTCTGCATCGGATATAGCTTCCCCGGTGTCACCCTCATTTAACAGATGCCAGTTGGTGATGGCAACCATGCCATTGCCGGTAGCTTTCAGGCCAATCTCACTTTTGTTGCACACATTGCCGCGCACAAAGGCAAACACCGCATCGCGGTGGGCATCGGGCATGAACAGGTCGG
>JANOLC010000087.1:0-2261 GCA_031419575.1 Burkholderiales bacterium
GCTTCGTCGTAGCGGCCAGCTTGGTTGAGCAGGCGCCCCAGCGTGTAAAGAAAATTGGCCTGTTTATGACACTGGGGTTCAAGGCTGCGCAGGGTCGCCAGAGCGGCTTCAAGGGTTTGACCGGATGGCAGGGCATCGCAAACATTTTGAGCTTGGGCGGACAACGCAAAACCAGCCAGGCACCACGGCACCAGCCTAGCCAAGGGCGGGCGGGCGGGCGGGCTCACAAAGGACTTGACTTTTTTACTCAACACTGTCGCGCAAGGGATAGGCGTAAATATGGCTTGGGGTTTTCAGGCCCTCGAGCAAGAAGACGCCTTGCGAAACCAGTTGATGGGTACCTACTCTGGCGGCTATGCCCTCGCCCAGCAGGATCGGGTGCGCCAGCTCAATCGTCATTTCCTGCAAAAGCACAGCCATTGTCACCGGGTGGCCAATGGCCAGGTGGGTGCGCCTTCGCGCAAGACCGAAGGAACCGACCGTGGCCAGGCCAGTTTCAAGGCCGATGCCCAGCACCAGCGGGGCCAGAGCCTCGGGCGGGGGGGATGGCAGTGTTTGCCAACTGGCTTGCAAAATTGCCACGGCCGTGCGCAAAGCCTGGTCTGGCTGGGCATCGTCAGAGTCACTGCCCCAGACAGCCAGGATCCCATTGCCTTGAAAGGACTCGATCATTCCCCCATGTTGTTCCACCAGACGGGTGACCATGGAAAAGAAGGCGTGCAACACCGCAGCGGCTTGCTCAGGCGGGTGGGTCTCGCAATAGATCGGGAAATTGCGGATGTCGGCAAACAGCACGGTGATCGTGCTGCGCTTGGCATCGATGGCATCTGAAGGGTCTTGCATGGCCAAAGCCGCTGCTACCGGGCGCGGCAGGTAACTGGCCAAGTGGTTGTAAATTCGATCACGTTCAAGGCGGTCGCGCGCGTACTCAATAAGGCCCAGACACAACCCAAACAACAGCAGGTAAAGCGACGGTTGCACCCATTCAAACCACAAACTGTAGTGAATAAGCAGCCAACTCTTAACGAACCACAGCATGGCGGCCAAAACCAGGGCAGACAGCACCAAAATGAAGACCGGTTTGCGCCGCAACCGCCCCAAAGCGCCCAATAACAGCGTGCCAAGAGCCGCCGCAAACGCGCCCATGGCGTACTGCAGCCGGGGCTGCGCCGGGATGGCACCGTCGAGCGCGCCACGCAACAACTGGGCGTGTACCACCAGCCCAGCACTGTTGCCACTGAACGGGGATGCAATACGGTCATGCAGACTCAGCGCCGTGCTGCCCACAACCACCCAGGCGTTTTGAAGCAGGTTTTGGGAGATGCGCCCGGCCAGCACATCGGCGGCCGAGAGGCTGACAAACGCGTTGGGATGCAAGGTCCAAGGAACACGGACCAGGCCCTTCGAGTCCAGTGGAATTCCGGTTTTTTCAAGGCTGGGCATGGGTAGCCGCCAGGCCGGCCCCAGCGCGCCAGAGCCGACTTCCATGGGAGCCGCAGCTTCCGACAGGCCTTGCGCGAGAGCGACGACGAATAACGCGGGATAAACCCGGCCCTGGTGGCAAATCAACGCGGGCTGACGGCGCAGCTTGCCATCTTCCTCAATGTGAGGCGTGATATGGCCCACAGGCAAGCTGCTAAACGCGGCGGCATTCGCGATGTAGCCGGTAGCAACCGGCAGATTGGCCGGACATGCCGCCCATGGGAGGGCTGCTGTAGGCTGGCCGCTTGAAGCTTGGGTGTTGGAATCAAGTGCGAAAGTCTGGGCCAAAACGCCGTTGTTTTTTTTTAGACTGGCGGCGAATAATTCGTCATCGCTGGCAGCGCCCGGGAAGATGATGTCAAACACCTGCAAGCTGGCGCCCTCTGCTGCAAGTTTGTCGCTGAGGTCGGCCAGGCGTTTGCGCGGCCAGGGCCAAGACCCAAGCTGGCGCAGGCTGGCTTCATCAATGTCGACCAAAATAATGCGGCTTTCGCGCGCATTGCTTGCGCTGGTAATCCAAGCCCAGTCGCCTGAACGCTCCTCAAGGGCGTTCAGGGTCGGGGCAATGAGAAGGCAAACCAACCACCAAAGCCCGCCGGCGACAAGCGCCGCACCCAAGGCTGCCGGCAAAGACTCGACCCAGCCCGCGGCACGGCGCAATTAGCGCCCCCAAAGAGTCAGGCCGCTGACCGTTCCGTTAACGAGGCGTTTCTCAAAAAGATAACCGGCCTGGGCTGCGTCTGTGCTGAATGCACCTGCAAGCTGCTGGTTTGTCGTGT
>JANOLC010000088.1:0-2867 GCA_031419575.1 Burkholderiales bacterium
CCTCGCGAACTATTCGCAGATTTTTTTGCTGTTTGGGTTCACCCGTACGCATCAGCAATTTGTAGCGGGTATCTGTGATCCGGTCACTGAAATGCTCGCTGCCATCTTCGGCCACAAAGTGATAAATGTTGGCATGACCCGTCAATGCAACCATTGCCAACAGGATGCCAAGGGATCGTTGGCCGAATGAAATGCGGTCTGTCACAACCCAGATCTTGCCAGCGAGATATGGCAAAAATAAGTCAGACACTTGACATCTGAAGGTTTAACCGGGCTGTAACGCGGTGGTCACACAAGCTGCTTAAAGTCGCGCCTTCATGACGGCACTATCTATGATCTTTCTCCGGCTCCATCGGTCTGCCAGTCCGCGCGCTCCAAGGGGTATCCGCGGCTTTACCCTGCTTGAATTGCTGGTGGTGATGGTCATCATCGGCATGCTGGCGGGTTTTGTAGCGCCCAAGTTTTTTGCACAAATTGGTAAATCAGAAGCCAAAACGGCACGCGCGCAGCTTGATGCGCTGGAGAAGGCGCTGGACCAGTATCGGTTGGACTTGGGGCGCTACCCCACCAATGAACAGGGGCTGGCTGCACTCAACGAGCGCCCGGCGGGTGAAGCCAAATGGACGGGGCCCTACCTCAAAAAGGCAGTTCCCCTGGACCCGTGGGCGCACCCCTTCGTTTACAAATTCCCGGGTGAGCATGGCGAATACGACCTGTTGTCTTACGGCAAAGACGGGCAGCCGGGCGGCACGGGCGAGTCCGAAGACATCGTTAGCTGGTAGCCATGCAGTTTGTGGTTAAAACTCTGAAGACGGATGCCGGCGTTGGCGTGGCCCTGCTGGAAGCGGCTAGCGTGGCCGATGCCCGCGCACAAGCCGTTGCGCAGGGGTATTCTGTGTTGTCAATAGCCCCTGCTTCATTGCTAAAACGCATGGCTAGTCCGGGGCAGGCACGGTTTCCGCTGCTGCTGTTTAGCCAAGAGATGCTGTCTTTGCTGGACTCGGGCATCACCATCGTAGAAGCCATAGAGACCCTGGCCGAGAAAGAAAATCGCCCGGCCGTGCGCGCGGTGTTGCAGCGCATTGTGTTTGCGCTGCGTGAAGGCCGCCCGTTCTCCACCACGCTGGAAGCTATCCCCCAAGCTTTCCCGCCGTTGTATGTGGCCACTGTGCGCGCCAGCGAGCGCACCAGTAGTCTAAGTGAGGCGTTGGGCCGCTACATCGCCTATGCGCGGCAAATCGAAGCCTTGCGCGGTCAGTTGGTCAGCGCCGCCATTTACCCCGCCTTGCTGGTGGGTGTGAGCCTGCTCGTCATTCTCTTTTTGATGGCTTACGTGGTGCCACGCTTCTCACACATTTATGAGGACATGGGGGGCGACCTGCCATTTCTATCGAGGCTGTTGCTGCAATGGGGACTGATGGTAGAGCAGTACTGGCCTGTGCTACTGGCGTTTGGGGTCTTGCTGGGCGTGGCTGCCGTGCAGGGGGGCGGACGCTGGGCTGTGCAGCGGCTAGTGAAATGGTTGTGGCGTTTCCCCACGCTGGGTGAACGTATGCGCGTGTTTCAGCTAGCGCGTTTGTACCGCACCCTGGGCATGCTGCAGCGTGGCGGCATTGCCATCGTGCCGGCACTGGAGATGGCGAGCGGCTTGCTATCGGCTGCCTTGCAGGAGCGATTGCAACACGCGATACAGGTCATCCGTGAAGGCAACACCATTTCGCACGCTTTTGAGGCTGATGGCTTGACCACCGCTGTTGCTTTGCGGATGCTGCGTGTGGGTGAACGCGCCGGTAATATCGGCGACATGATGGAGCGCATAGCGGCCTTTCATGACGAAGAAATGGCGCGTTGGGCCGAATGGGCCACCAAACTTTTAGGTCCGGTGTTGATGCTTTTGATGGGTTTGCTGATTGGGGCCATTGTGGTGCTGATGTACCTGCCCATCTTCCAACTGGCGGAGAGCATTCGATGAACCACCCTCGCGAAGCACAGGCGCTGGCGGTTCCGTTTTCGCCGCTGGAGCTTGATAGCGCTCTCCAACTGTCGCAAACCCGTGGGTGCCGGCTGGTGGATGCTTTGGCCAGCCCGCAGAGCCGCACGGGGGACGAGCAGGAGCCAGACACGGCTTTAGCGGCTCGCCTGACGGCGCGCCTGGGTGCCACAGTGTTCTTGAGTGTGCTCACGCTAGCTGACATGCAGGCGATGGTTCCCGCGTTTGACCGCATACCGTTTGGCGAAGCCTTGCAGCGCGAGTGCTTGCTGTTTCGCCACCCTGTTGGCACATTCGTGTTGGTGATTGCCGACCCTTTCAACACGGGACTGCGCGATTGGGCTGAAGAGCGTGTGCAGGCCTTACTGAGTTTGCGTTTGGCGCATCGTGCTGACATTGCGGCCTACCTGGCGCTTCACGAAGAAACCTTGCGCGCCATGGACGGCATGGTGTCCATGGACCCGACCACACAGGCCGATGGCGGTGCTGAAGACATCTCGCTAAAGAGCATTAGTGAAGACGCCAGCCCGGTGGTGCGCTTGGTGAATTCCACGCTGTATGACGCGCTGAAAACGGGCGCCAGTGACATTCACCTTGAGACTGCACCGGATCGCATCTTCATCAAGTACCGCATAGACGGGGTGCTTACCGCGGTAGGTGGCATTCAGGGTGCGGAAAACGCCGAACAGGTGATTTCACGCATCAAGGTGATGGCCGAGTTGGACATTGCCGAGCGCCGCGTGCCGCAGGACGGTCGCTTTAAAATGGCCCCCAACCGACCCGAGATTTACATTACTGTGTCCATAAATCCAAGCAAACACCGTGAAGACGCAGTATTTCGAAATTTTGACAAACAGCCCTTTTACGACAAAGTGTT
>JANOLC010000089.1:0-3396 GCA_031419575.1 Burkholderiales bacterium
AGCTTTTTCAAGATGATACCCAGAGGGCAAAAGTTGGTGAATCCTGATTGAAAGAGGTTAACGCCCACAATTGCAGAAAACGCCAACGCCCATTTGCTCCAGCACAAATACAAACCAATCTAAAGACCTGAAATGAGGCTAAATCACCCGCAACCTGCGGAGAAGAATGGTCTGACCAATCAAAATATCAAGTCACAATCAGTGCCAAAAGTTCACCACTTTCTGAAAATTTAGATCACGTTACAGTGACATCGACCCAAGACACAACGCATGACCAACACCGTCAACACCTTAGCCTTGCCCAGCAAGTTCAACTTTGCAGCCCACGTGCTCGAAGTTAACGCCCAACGCGCTGCGAAGACCGCCTACATCGACGACCAGGTCAGCTTGACTTACGGGGAATTAGGCCAACGGGTTCGCCGCTTTGCCGCAGCGCTGACTGCTATTGGACTGCGCCGTGAGGAACGGGTGTTGTTGCTGATGCTCGACACGGTGGACTGGCCGGTTGCCTTTTTGGGCTGCCTTTATGCGGGCGTGGTCCCGGTGGCCGTCAACACGCTGTTAACCGCGCAGGACTATGCTTTTATGCTGGCCGACTGTCGCGCCCAGGCAGCCATTGTGTCGGGCAGTTTGTTGCCTGTTTTACGCGAAGCCCTTGCTCAGGCGGGTAGCCAGCATGAGGTGCGTTCGACCATTGTCAGCAGACCTTTGGCACCGCTTGAAGAGTCCGAGCAGGACATGTCAACCGTTTTGTTCTCGCATGCCACACATATCGTTCCCGCTCCCACATCGGCAGAAGAAATTGGGTTTTGGCTGTATTCGTCCGGCTCCACAGGCAAACCCAAAGGCACCGTGCATGCCCACGGCAGCCCGTGGTGGACTGCCCAGCTTTATGGCAAACAGGTGCTGGCGTTGCGTGAAGAAGATGTGTTGTTTTCCGCCGCCAAATTGTTCTTTGCGTATGGCTTGGGCAATGCGCTGAGCTTTCCCCTGCTGGTGGGGGCCACCGTGGTGTTGCTGCCGGATCGGGCTACACCCAGCCAGGTCTTTAACCTGTGGACTAAAGCGGGGGTTACGGTGTTTTTCGGTGCCCCCACGGGTTACGCGGGCATGTTGGCAGCACCCGATTTGCCGGGCCAAGATCAGGTCAAGCTGCGGCTTTGCTCGTCCGCAGGCGAGGCCTTGCCACGAGAAATCGGTGAACGCTTCACGGCGCGGTATGGCTGCGAAATCATCGACGGCATAGGTTCAACCGAGATGCTGCACATCTTTTTGTCCAACCGCCCGGGTGATGTGCACTACGGCACTACAGGCCGTGCTGTTCCGGGCTATGAGGTTAAGCTAATCGGTGAAAACGACCTACCGGTTGCCATGGGTGAGATAGGCGATTTGTACATAAAAGGCCCCACCGCCGCACTGATGTACTGGGGCCAGCGTGAAAAAACCCGCGCCACTTTCCAGGGCGAATGGACCAAGAGCGGCGACAAGTACCTGCAAGACGCAAACGGCTGTTATGTCTACGCAGGCCGCAGCGACGACATGCTGAAAGTCAGCGGCATTTATGTCTCACCGTTTGAGGTGGAAGCCACGCTGATGCAACATCCCGCCGTGCTTGAGTCTGCCGTGATCGGGCGGGAAGATGCCGACGGATTGACCAAAACCAAGGCATTTGTGGTGCTCAAGTCCGGCGCTAGCGTTACAGAGGACGCGCTGAAAGCCTTCGTCAAAGAACGCCTGGCTCCCTACAAATACCCTCGGTTCATTGAATTTTTGGATGAGTTGCCCAAGACAGCGACCGGCAAAATTCAGCGGTTTCGGCTGCGGGAAGTTGACAAAACCTAATTCACCCACGGGCCTTTAGCTGTTTTCGGTACGGGTTTACGTGTACACCCTTGGTCCAAAACATGCAATATAGTTCATATATCTTTTCGATTCAGGAGTATTTATGTCCACACGTCGCCTCGTTTTGACCCGCAGTGCCGCCCTCATAGGCGCGGCATCCACCTCTTTGCTGTTGCCTGAAGTTGCACGGGCGCAGTCCGGCAAGGTACGTGTCGGACTGATGCTGCCGTACACCGGCACCTTCGCACAGTTGGGCGTGGCCATTGAAAACGGTTTCAGGCTGGCTATTGAAGAAAAGGGCGGCAAACTCGGTGGTCGCGAGATTGAGTATTTCAAAGTGGATGATGAGTCTGACCCATCCAAGGGCGTGGAAAACGCCAGCAAACTGGTGCAGCGCGACAAGGTCGATGTGTTGATCGGCACGGTGCATTCCGGTGTGCAAATGGGCATCCAGAAAGTCGCTCGCGACAGCGGTGTGCTGAGCCTGATCCCCAACGCAGGAGTGCACGCCGCTACCCGCGGACTGTGCGCGCCCAATGTGTTTCGCACCAGCTTTTCCAATTCGCAGCCCACGCTGGCTTTGGGTAAAGCCATGGTGGACAAGGGCCATAAAAAGGCCGTGTGGATCACCTGGAAATACGCGGCTGGTGATGAAGCCTTTGAGGGTTTCAAGGAAAGCTACACCGCAGCGGGCGGCACCATCATCAAGGAGCTGGGCCTGCCCTTCCCCAATGTGGAGTTCCAGGCGCTTTTGACCGAGATCGCCGCACTCAAGCCTGACGCAGTAGCCTGCTTCTTCGCCGGTGGTGGTGCGGCCAAATTCATCAAGGACTACGCGGCAGCAGGCCTCAAAGGCAAGATTCCTTTATATGGCTCCGGCTTCTTGACCGAGGGCGTGCTAGATGCCGCTGGCCCGGCAGCCGACGGCATCATTACCACCATGCATTACAGCGATTCGCTGGACACACCGCGCAACAAGGCGTTCCGACTGGCCTATGCAAAGGCGTACCGTCTGCAACCCGATGTCTACGGCGTGCAGGGTTACGACACCGGCCTGCTGTTGACTCAGGGCGCTACGGCCGTCAAAGGTGACTTCGCCAACCGAAAAGCGTTGTATGCCGCCATGGAAGGCGCTGTCATTGATAGCCCACGCGGCAAATGGAGCATGAGCAAGTCGCACAACCCGATTCAGGACATGTACTTGCGCGTGGTCGAAAACAAAGAAAACAAGGTGCTGGGCATTGCCGCCAAAGGGCTGGCTGACAGCGGTGCTGGTTGCAAGATGGCTTAGACTAAGTCAAGCTACCCCAACCCCACCGGGGAGGCTTGCCCTCCCTTTCTTTTTGGACGCCCCGCCATGACCCTGTCAACCTATCTCCTGTACCTCGCTGCAGTCGCCCTGCTCGTGCTGTCACCCGGACCCACCATGTTGATGAGCATGACCAACGCCGTGAACCACGGTGCGCGTAAAGCGATGGCGTCGGCAGCAGGTAGCGTTACGGCGGTGCTGGGCGTGATGATTTTGTCGTCGCTGGGTTTGGGGGCCTTGCTGTC
>JANOLC010000090.1:0-3265 GCA_031419575.1 Burkholderiales bacterium
GACACTGGTGGGCCAAGGCGAACTCTTCAAGACCGATACCAGGTTAACCACCCAAGCCGCCCGCATCACCCACATCGACGCTTTGTATGGCCTGGTGCAGCAGCACATGCGTTCGCACGACACGGCTTACTGGCTGCGCGAATTGGCAGCACGTGACATCCCCGTGATGCCGATGATGAAACTCGACGACCTGCTGACCGACCCCCATTTAGCGGCCACCGGCGCCTGGCTGGACATGGACCATCCGCTGGAAGGCCGCCTGCGCCAGTTGCGCCCCCCCGTGCGGATGAGCGATACGCCCACCGGGCTGTTTCGCCCTGCTCCCCGGTTGGGTGAGCACACCGATGAGGTGTTGGCTGAACTGGGCTGATTGTCAGGATTTTTTCGACTTTTTTGCAAATTAATTTCTAATTACTTGAGCAAAGAAATGTAATTTCTGAATTACTATTTGACTTTCTGAGACAAAAATCGTCACCATGTCAGATCAACCGCCCACTTCTTTATCTACTCAATCTTCCGGCTGGCTCAGCGCACAAGACTGCCGCGTGCAAGATCTGGCAGCCATCGTGCAAACCGTTGCCAACCCCGAGAGTTGCCCCACCGCAACGCACTGGGCTCAGGGCGTTCCAATCTACGAATGCCGACAACTGCGCCAGCACTGGGCGGCTTGCACGGCCGAAGAAAGGGCAGCTCAGCGCCAGGCGTTGATGACCGAGTGGGTCAATGTGTGGCGCAGCGGGCCGGGCGTGCTGGTGCTGCAAGGGGCGTTTGAAGACCTGTCGGTTGTGGACGGCGCCTCAACCCATTTCCGCGCCCTGATTGAAGAAGAGCGCCTGACCGGCAGCGGTGGCGATCACTTCGCCAAGCCCGGCGCGAATGACCGGGTCTGGAATGCGCTGGAGAAGCTGTGCCTGCGCGCGCCACAAACTTTTGCCGACTATTACGGCAATGACATGATCGCGCTGGCCTCTGAGGCTTGGTTAGGCCCGGCGTACCAAGTGACGTCGCAGGTCAATTGCGTCAACCCGGGTGGCGAAGCGCAAATGGCGCACCGGGATTACCACCTGGGGTTTTTGTCGCCCGCACGCGCGCAAGCCTATCCAGCCCACGTCCACCAGCTCTCGCCGCTGCTAACCCTGCAAGGCGCTGTCGCGCATGGGGAGATGCCATTGGTGAGTGGCCCCACCGTGTACTTGCCGCACTCGCAAAAATACGCGCCGGGTTACCTGGTCTCAGGCAACAAAGACTTTCAGGCTTTCTTTGATGCGCACCAGGTGCAGTTGCCGCTGAGCAAAGGTGACGCGGTGTTTTTCAACCCGGCTCTGATGCACGCGGCCGGCCACAATCGATCAACCGATATCTTGCGCATGGCCAACCTGCTCCAGGTCTCGTCGGCCTTCGGGCGCGCGATGGAGTCGGTGGATCGAGTGCGCATGTGCCAGGCCTTGTACCCCGCGCTGCACGCACGGTTGCAGGCGGGCCAAATCACCGCGCCGCAGTTAGAAAATGCCATTGCCGCCTGTGCCGAGGGCTACGCCTTTCCCACCAATCTGGACCGCGACCCACCCCTGGGTGGCTTGGCGCCCGAGAGCCAGCAAAGCCTGATGACACGCGCCCTGCATGAATCGTGGCCTCTTGATCGTTTTGTGGAAGCCCTGCAAACCCAGGCTCACAAAAAACTCACCTGACAACGCACCCGACAAAGCACTCAATCAACACAAAGACAAAGGCACCCATGACTCAACAAGACGTAACTCTTCCCTTCAAAGGCAAAGTCGCCGTGGTCACTGGCGGCACCCAGGGCCTGGGCGCCGCCATTGCAGCCCTGCTGGCGGAGCGTGGTGCCCATGCCGTGGTCATCTGTGGACGCAACCGTGACAAGGGCCAGGCCCAAGCCAGTCTGATCAAGGCATCAACCGGCGCCCAAACGCTCTACGTGCCCGCCGACCTGGCGAATGTGGACGACTGCCGCGAAGTCATTGCTCAAGCTGACGCGCAATTTGGCCGCATCGACATTCTGGTGAACACTGCGGCCATCACCGACCGGGGCACGATTCTGGACACCAGCCCCGAGCTGTTTGACCGCATGTTTGCCATCAACGTGCGCGCCCCTTTCTTTTTGATGCAGGAAGCTGTGTTGGTGATGCGCCGCGAAAGCATTGAAGGCCATATCGTCAACATCGGCTCCATGTCCGCCCATGCGGGGCAGTCATTTTTGACGGCCTATTGCGCCTCCAAAGGTGCGCTGGCCACGCTGACCCGCAACACCGCGTATTCGCTGCTGCGCAACCGCATCCGCGTCAACGGCCTGAATATCGGCTGGATGGCCTCTGAGGGCGAAGACCGCATCCAACGCGAGTTTCACCATGCGGATGCTGACTGGCTGGCCCAGGCCGCAGCCAAGCAACCCTTTGGCCGCTTGGTAGACCCCAAGGAAGTGGCGCGTGCCGTGGCGTTTTTGTGCAGCGATGAATCGGGGTTGATGACCGGCTCGGTGATTGAATATGACCAATCCATCTGGGGGGCCTACGACGCGTCACCCCAACCTGTCGCACCGCTTTAACTTGGCTTTTGGTGTTGCCTTTTTTTACTGCGTCGGCGCTATCAAGTCAGCCGATTTGCGCCAAGGGTTGAACCCCGTCACCAACACCGTGGCCATAAGCACCAGCACACCGCCTGCGTAAGACGCCGGGGTAAAGACCTCCCCCAGAAACAGGTGACCCCACACCACGCCAAACATGGTGACCATGAAGGTCGAACTTAAAGCCGCCACGGGGCTGACTTTTTGCACGATGCGCATGTACTGCCAGTACGCCATGCCCGAGGTACCAATGCCCATGATGAGCACGGCGGTGATCGCAGTGGGTGTGAACCGGGCCTGGGGCAAAGTCCACAGCGCGAAGGGCAGCAGCAAGATAAAGGCAGCCACGTGAATGGAGGCGGTGACGGCCAGCGGCTCCATGCGCTGCGTGGCACGCTTGAGAAGTGGCGCAGCAATGCCGGTCAAAGACGACCCCATGATCATGACCACTGCCGCCGTCATCAGCTCCGACGACGGCACCACCGGCCCCAGCCGCACCACCAGCGCCACACCCAAGAAGGCCAGCGCGCACCCCACCAACTTGGGCCAGGTGAGCGAGTCTTCCTTCATCCAGGCTGAGGCGAAGGTGCCAAACAACACCGAGGTGACGCTCAACACAGCGCTGTATCCGGCGGGCAAGTACAACGAAGACCAAGAGTACAAAAAGTGCGGCATGGCAATCGC
>JANOLC010000091.1:0-6752 GCA_031419575.1 Burkholderiales bacterium
GCTGAATCGCAAGATTCAGCGGCTTTTTTAATGGCGTGCTTATTTTGAATAAAAGTATCTAAAAAGATACCATCGAGTCTGTATAAAACTGACTTTCACTCACTTACATCATGAAGCCCATCATCGCAATTCAGCCTCACCATGCCTGCATGGGTTCATTGTTTTCTTGAGCCATTGAGGTCGACACCAGAGTAAACTCAAGCCATGGAAGTCGAAATTTGCAGCGCATTCGTCAAAGCAGGTGTTGCGGCTGCGGGCTTGTTCGCTGCTATTTCGAAAATGCTTCATTGAATGATCAGCGCCACAAAAGCTTGCGCCTGCATAAAAGTTCTGCAAGTGAAAGCGCAAGGGGCAGTCCGTATGGGCTTCGCCGCCTATAGTCTGGATTCTCGCCTCGGATGAATCATCTCTTCTCCATCTTGGCCGTGATGGCTACAACAATATTTGCTGGGTGTGCGATCCAGCAGCCCACTACAGCTAGTGACACCGGTAACCCGTGGAGCAGTGCCACATCGCCTTGGCAACACCACCCGCTGCCCGGCAAAAACGCTACTGTCTACACCTATGCCCGCATGGATGGGCGCGACGCGATGTCAGTTCAGGCCATCTCATCCGCCAGCATACTGCGCCAGAAAATTCATATTCCTGCGACGGAACTTGGCAGCGTCAAGTTCTCCTGGAAAGTCCCTGCTCTGATTGCCGAGTCTGACTTGGCGCTACGCGAGACTGACGACTCTCCGGTCCGCATCGTGCTGGCGTTTGAGGGTGACCGCGCCAATTTCTCGGCCAAAAACGCCATGCTGTCCGAGCTGTCTCACACCTTGACGGGCGAGCCCATGCCTTATGCCACGCTGATGTACGTGTGGTGCAACACGCGCGCGCCGGGCACGGTGATCATTAACCCGCGCACCGACCGCATTCGCAAAATCGTGGTTGAGTCAGGGGCCAACAATCTTAACCATTGGCTGGACTACGAACGCAACATTCGCGCTGATTTCGAGAAAGCCTATGGCGAGCCCCCCGGGGCGTTGGTGGGGGTTGCCATCATGACCGACACTGACAACACCCGCAGCACGGCCCGAGCCTGGTACGGCAAAGTGAAACTTGCAGGGCACTGAGTCTCAGGCAAAAAAACTGCAGTAAGCCGAATGGCTTTGTCAATAGTTTTGTGAGTGTCCCACTATGGAAACCCCCGTATCGGTATGGCCCTTGCTCTGTTAGATTGAAACTACTTTTCCGCCTAACCCATCCCACTTGATGTTTGCCTTTGTTTTCCAGCGTCTGATGCAGGCTGTCATTGTGATGGTGGTGGTTGCTTTCATCGCCTTCATGCTGTTTCAGTATGTGGGCGACCCCGTGGTGTTTTTGCTGGGGCAAGATGCCAGGCCCGATCAGATTGCCCAACTACGGGCTGATTTGGGGCTAGACCAACCCTTTTTCGTGCAGTTCTGGCATTTTTTAATGAATGCAATTCAAGGTGAATTTGGCCTGAGCCTGCGCCAGGGTGCCAAAGTGTCCCGTCTGATTTCCGAGCGCTTCCCCGCCACGCTGGAGCTGGCACTGGTTGCGGCTTCATTGGCGCTGTTGATTGGCATTCCCATGGGGGTTTATACCGCCCTGCGTCGCAACAGTTTGTTAAGCCAGGTATTCATGACGATCTCACTGATTGGCGTGTCGCTGCCCACCTTCCTGATTGGCATCTTGCTAATCTTGTTGTTTGCCGTGGTGCTGGGCTGGTTCCCCAGTTTTGGCAGGGGTGAGTCGGTGATGCTGGGGGGATGGAGCACTGGCTTGCTGACGTTGGATGGCTGGCACCACATCGTATTGCCAGCGGTGACGCTGGCCGTCTTTCAGCTCACGCTCATCATGCGACTGGTGCGCTCTGAAATGCTGGAAGTCCTGCGCACGGACTACATCAAGTTTGCCCGGGCACGGGGTTTGTCAAACCGGACCATCTACTTTGGCCATGCTCTTAAAAACACCCTGGTACCGGTGATGACCATTACCGGCTTGCAGTTGGGTGGGCTGATTGCCTTTGCCATCATCACGGAGACCGTGTTTCAGTGGCCTGGCATGGGTTTGCTGTTCATCCAGGCGGTGACGTTTGCTGATATTCCTGTGATGGCGGCCTACCTGTGCCTGATTGCGCTGATTTTTGTGGTGATCAACCTGGTGGTTGATCTACTCTATTTTGCTGTTGATCCCCGCCTGCGCATGAACAAGTCTGGAGGACATTGATGACAACAACTCAACATTCAGCACGCACTTCGACACGATTCAGGGCCAATGGCCGCGCCTTCGCCCACATTGCGGCATTTCACCCTGAGCTGACAGCCTTTCGACGCGACTTGCACCTCAACCCCGAGCTGGGCTTTGAAGAGGTTTACACGTCGGGGCGGGTGATTGAGGCGCTGAAGGTCTGCGGCGTGGACGAGATCCATACCCACATCGGGAAAACCGGCGTCGTGGCCGTCATCAAGGGTCAGCAAAACAGCAGCGGAAAAATGATAGGCCTGCGCGCCGATATGGACGCGTTGCCCATGACCGAGCACAACGACTTCGCCTGGAAATCCGGCAAGAGCGGCCTGATGCACGGCTGTGGGCACGACGGCCACACCGCGATGCTGGTGGGGGCGGCGCGTTACCTGAGTGAGACTCGCAATTTTGACGGCACAGCCGTACTGATCTTCCAACCCGGCGAAGAAGGTTACGCAGGTGCCAAGGCCATGATTGAAGACGGCCTGTTTGAGCGTTTTCCCGTGCAATCGGTCTACGGTATGCACAACTGGCCCGCCATGCGACCTGGCACGGTGGGCATCAACCCGGGTGCCATGATGGCCGCTGCCGACCGCATCACGATTGAAGTGACCGGCTTGGGGGGCCATGGGGCCCATGCTTACACCACGGTGGACCCCGTGCTGGTCAGCGCGCACATCATCACTGCCATTCAAAGCATTGTGTCGCGCAACGTGCGGCCCATGGACAGCGCTGTTATCAGCATCTGCGCCGTGCAGGCGGGCAGCCTGCAGGCCATGAGCGTCATCCCAGGCAGTGCCACGCTAGTGGGCACGGTACGCACGTTCAACCCTGTCGTGCAAACCATGGTGGAGCGACGCTTGAACGAGCTGTGCAACGCAGTGGCGCAGGGTTTTGGCGCAACTGCCCATTTAAACTACGAACGCATTTACCCCGCCACCATCAATACCTCCGCCGAAGCCATTTTTGCGGGTGATGTGGCCACCAGCCTGCTGGGTGAGAGCCAGGTTGAACGCAATCTGGATCCCAGTATGGGTGCCGAAGATTTCTCGTTCATGCTGCAAGCCAAACCCGGTGCCTACATGCGTATCGGGCAAGGCGAGGTGGACTCGGACGGCGTGGGTGGCGTGGGAAGCTGCTTTCTGCACAACAGCCGATACGATTTCAACGACGAAATTTTGCCCTTGGGCTCTGCGCTGCACGCCAGTCTGGTAGAACAGGGCATGCCCCGGCAAACACCCTAGCCACCACCTGATAGAACCCCCTGTGTTTTCAGCTTTCTATTTTTACGACCACCACCGGAGAATTTCATGAAATTCAGAAGAAAAAGCCTTGTAGTCCCTGTCGCAACTGCATTGTTAGCTACAAGTTTTATAGCAACTGCGGTAACCTTGCGGGTTGCAAATCAAGGCGATGCGCTGTCGTTGGACCCCCATTCACTCAATGAGTCTTTGCAGCTATCGGTGCTGGAAAATATTTATGAGCCCCTGGTCACCCGTGACCGCAATTACAAGCTTGTGCCAGGCTTGGCCACGGACTGGAAAGCTACCTCGCCCACGGTATGGCGCTTCAACCTGCGCCAGGGCGTGAAGTTTCATGACGGCACACCGTTCACGGCTGACGACGTCATTTTTAGCTTCAACCGTGCCAATGACCCCGGTTCGGACATGAAAAGCTATGTCGGTCAAATCAAAGAAATTAAAAAGATCAACGATCACGCCATCGACATCGTGTTGAATGCGCCGTTCCCCATCTTGCCCGAACTGTTCACCAAATGGATGATGATGAGCAAGAAGTGGTGCGAAGACAACCAGGCCACCAAGCCAGTGGATCGCCGCAAAGGCATTGAGAACGCCGCGTCATTCCGCGCCAATGGCACCGGGCCGTTTCGCGCGCGGGAGCGCCAGCCCAATGTGCGCACCACGTTCTCGCGCAACGGCAATTACTGGGACAAATTGGATGGCAATGTGGACGAAGTCGTCTTCACGCCCATTGGTAACGCCAGCACGCTGGTGGCCGCCTTGTTGTCAGGCGAAGTCGACGTGATTGAACCGGTGCCTGTGCAAGACGTGGACCGCGTGAAAAGCAGTGCCAGCCTGAAAGTGCTGCAAGGCCCTGAGCTGCGAGTCATCTTTTTGGGCATGGACCAAAAGCGTGACGAGTTGCAATTCTCCAACGTTAAAGGCAAAAATCCGTTCAAAGACAAACGCGTGCGCCAGGCTTTTTACCAGGCCATTGACGTAGACGGCATCATCAAAAACGTGATGCGTGGCGCTGCCACCCCCAATGCGGAAATGCTGCCACCCCAAGTCAAGGGCTTTGCGCCCGACCTGGCCAAGCGTTTGCCGTTTGACCCTGAGGCCTCTAAGAAACTGCTGGCCGAGGCGGGTTACCCCTCCGGCTTTGAGGTCAAGCTCAACTGCCCCAACGACCGCTACGTGAACGATGCCGCTATCTGCCAGGCGGTTGCAGCCAACCTGGCCAAGGTAGGCGTCAAGATCAATCTGGAAGCTGAAACCAAGGGCACCTATTTCCCCAAGGTTTTGCGCCGTGACACCAGCTTCTACATGCTGGGCTGGACATCCAGCACGGTGGATGCCCATAACGTGATGTACCCCATCATGTCGTCACCCGGTGAGGGCGGCCGCGGCCAGTTCAACCTGGGGGCCTACAGCAACGCCAAGATCGACGAGATCACCTCGCAGGTGGCCTCCGAGACGGATGACAAAAAGCGCACGGCCATGATCCGTGAGGCCATCAAGCTGCACCAGGATGACATTGCCCACATTCCGCTTCACCAACAGGCGTTGAACTGGGGCACCAAGAAGAATATTGAAATGGTGCAGCACCCCGGCAATGAAATGCCGTGGAAGTTTGTCAAGGTCGGCAAGTAACACCGACTTATTATTTCCTTGTTTTCCCGACGAACGTCTTCATGACGCCAGCGTGGATTACCCGTTGGTGGACGGGCGATGTGGGCTACAGCTTTCGCAATTCGCCCCTGGCGATTGGGGCGGCTGTGGTGGCTTTGGTCTGCATCTTTTGCTCGGTCTTTGCCGGCTGGGTGGCCCCGCACAACCCGTTTGACCTGGCCACGCTGGAGCTGGGTGACTCGCGCCTGCCACCCGCGTGGAGCGCCAACGGCTCGTCCAAATATTTGCTGGGCACCGACAGCCAGGGCAGAGACATCTTGTCGGCCCTGATGTACGGCGCGCGCATCTCGTTGGTGGTGGGGTTTGCATCGGTGATTTTGTCGATGCTGATTGGTGTGGGCTTAGGTCTAATGGCGGGTTTTGTGGGTGGCTGGCTAGACACCGCCCTGATGCGCCTGTGCGATGTCATGCTGTCCTTCCCGCCCATCCTGATTGCTTTGCTGATTGCGGGCGTGGGGCGCGCCGTGTTCCCCAACGCGCAGGCCTCTTTGGCGTTTGGCGTGCTGATCATTTCCATCACGCTCACAGGCTGGGTGCAATATGCCCGTACGGTGCGCGGCTCCACCATGGTGGAGCGCAACAAGGACTACGTGCAAGCCGCGCGGGTGACGGGTGTGTCATCCCCGCGCATCATGCGCCGCCATGTGTTGCCCAACGTGATGGGGCCGGTGATGGTGTTGGCCACCATTCAGGTGGCCACGGCCATCATTACCGAGGCTACGCTGTCGTTTTTAGGGGTGGGCGCACCGCCGACTTCGCCTTCGCTGGGCACTTTGATCAGTGTGGGCAAAGACTTTTTGTTTTCCGGAGAGTGGTGGATCACCGTGTTTCCCGGGCTGATGCTGGTAGCCATTTCGCTCAGCGTGAATTTGCTGGGTGACTGGTTGCGCGATGCGCTGAATCCACGGCTGCGCTAGCACCGACCATGACTTCCACAACTTCTATTCCGTTCGGGATGAGCCTTTCGAAGCCTTGCGACCCTTCGACAAGCTCAGGGCGAACGGAGTTTTCAATTTGAGCCCGATGTCGCTTCTTCAGGTCAAGAATTTAGTCGTTGAATTCCCCAGTCGCCACGGCACGCTGCGGGCCATTGACGATGTCTCGTTCGACATCGCCCCCGGAGAAATTCTGGGTGTGGTGGGCGAATCGGGTGCGGGCAAGTCGCTCACCGGCGCAGCCATCATCGGCCTGCTGGAGCCACCCGGGCGCATTGCAGGCGGGCAAATTCTGTTGGAAGGCGAGCGCATCGACAACCTCAATGCCGATGCCATGCGCCACATTCGGGGCCGCCGTATTGGTGCAATTTTTCAGGATCCACTCACCTCATTGAACCCGCTGAATTCAGTCGGAGCGCAATTAGTCGAGACCATCCTGGCACATTTGCCCGTTAGCCCCAAAGAAGCCCGCGCACGCGCTGTTTCTCTACTGCAAGACACCGGCATTCCGGCTGCTGCCGAACGCATTGATCACTATCCGCACCAATTCTCCGGGGGCATGCGTCAGCGGGTGGTGATTGCGCTGGCGCTGGCCGCCGAACCCAAACTCATCGTGGCGGACGAGCCC
>JANOLC010000092.1:0-7387 GCA_031419575.1 Burkholderiales bacterium
CATGGAACCGGAGGCAGAGCGCCCCGTTCGCAACGAGGCCAGGGTGTCGATGGGCATGCCGCGCCTGGACGAGATGTTGGGAGGCGGCCTACCAGCAGGTTACTCACTGCTGGTTGCGGGGCCGTCCGGATCAGGCAAGACCATTCTTGCCACAGAATTTCTGGTGGAAGGTGTTCGCCGCGGGGAACCCGGCGTGATCGTGGCTTTTGAGCAGACTCCAAGCCAGTCGAGAAGCCACACAATCGATGACATGGTGCGGGCAGTGTGCATAGGCCTGATCAATACCCGTACGCTGGATTTGTCGATTGATGAGATCGTTCATCATTTGATCGAGCTCATCCAGCGCATGAAGGCGACGCGCGTGGTGATTGACTCGCTGTCCGGGTTTGAGTTGGCGGTGGCACCGACCTTTCGCGAAGACTTTCGTGAGTCGCTGTTTCGCATGTTTGCGGCGCTGTCTGGCCTGGGGGTAACGGTGCTGATGACGTCTGAACTGGAAGACCGTTACACCGACCTCAGGTTCAGTCCGTACGGGTCGGCATTCCTCACCGATGCCATCATCGTTCAGCGTTATATCGAGGTTGATAGCAGCCTGCGGCGTGTGATGGCAGTCGTCAAGGTGCGTGACAGTGACCACAGCAATGAAATCCGGCAATACGAAATTACGTCCGAGGGCATCATCATTGGCGATCCCATACGGGCCTATACCGGGCTTCTTGGCGGAAGTCCCACACCGACCTCTGACAACGCGGGGGCACCCGGGTGAAGTTACTGGCGAAGCGGGAAGCGGCCCTCATTGCTGGCGAGAAGGCCATCACGCTGCGTGAACTGGCGGCTGCTCGGCACGAGGACGCTTTGCGGTTGCGGGAGGTAACCGCTCTGAACCGCTCCGAACCGGCCGCATTGGGGGCGCTTGTAGAAGCGCAACTGCGGGAGGCCAATGAGAACCTGATCGTGGCGACGATTCGCGCGCAGGCGATGACCGAAGCGGCTGAAGGTGCGGCCGCAGAGATGACGCACATGGCCTCTCACGATGTGCTCACCGGCTTGCCCAATCGCGCACTGCTAACAGACCGGCTGGCCCAGTCCATCGGTCTGGCGCAGCGCAAAGGTCGTCGCGTTGCCCTGTTGTATCTGGATCTGGACCATTTCAAGAACATCAACGATTCCCTGGGGCATACCGTAGGTGACCAGTTGCTTCAGGCCGTTGCCACGCGTCTCAAGGCCTGCGTTCGGCTCTCCGATACGGTCTGTCGCCAGGGTGGTGATGAGTTTGTGGTGCTGCTCGCAGAGATTGATTCTGTCAACGATGCGGTGCTTACGGCCGGGAAACTGATTGAGGCCATGACCGAATCATTCGTTATCAACGCTCAGACATTGCACGTCAGCGTCAGCATTGGTGTCAGCCTTTACCCGGATGACGGCCGTGATATCGAGGGGTTGCTAAAAAATGCCGATACGGCGATGTACCATGCCAAAAAAAATGGGCGCAACAATTACCAGCTATTTGCACCGGATATGAATGTCCGTGCGGTGGCCCGGCAAAGCGTCGAGATGGCCATGCGTCAGGCGCTGGACCAGAGCCGGTTCGTATTGCATTACCAGCCCAAGGTAAATCTTGAGACAGGTGCCATCACGGGGGCTGAAGCGCTGGTGCGGCTACAGGCTTCAGGCCTGCCGCTCATGCACCCGGCACATTTTGTGAGCGTCGCCGAAGACTGCGGCTTGATCGTGCCGATTGGCAAATGGGTGTTGCAGGAGGCCTGTCGCCAAACGGTGGAATGGTTGAAATCAGGCATGAGCGTTGGTCAAGTCGCCGTTAACGTTTCTGCGGTCGAGTTCCACGGCAAAGACTTTCTGGCTGGTGTGCGAGCCGTTCTGAATGACACGGGCATGGACCCGTGTCACCTGGAATTGGAACTGACAGAGAGTGGCCTGATGCAGGACACACAACGAACTATTGCCGTTTTGCATGCCCTCAAAGAGATGGGTATTCGAATTGCCATAGACGACTTCGGCACGGGCTATTCCAGCCTGAGTTACTTGCGGAGTTTTCCTATCCATTCGCTCAAAGTGGACCAGTCATTCGTGCAAGATATCCATGCCGGATCCGGCGACGTCATTTTGGTGGACGCGATTATTGCGATGGGAAAAAGTCTTAAATTAGGCGTCGTCGCTGAAGGCATTGAAACGTGGGAACAGGTTCGCTATTTGAGGTCCCGGCACTGCACGGAAGGGCAAGGCTACTACTTCGGTCGCCCCATGGAGAATGCCGAATTTGCCGTATTGCTGGCTTCAGGCCTCGGGAAAATGCCTTGTTTTTCAGACACGACCTGATTCCGTGGAATCAGTGGTTGCATCAGTGATTGGCGATGGCATCAAAAAATGCGTGTCCGATTTGGTGTCGTTTGGCGCGGCGCATCGCAGAGTCTGCGTTCCTGATCAGCGTCTCCCCGGTGACGCCATCGGCAGGGCAAGTTGCGACGCCAATGGTGGGCCTGACGGTGAACCGCAATTTTCCAACCTTGACGGGTGCTGACACCGAGTTAATCAGCTTGGTGGCCAGAGCTCCAAGTTGTTCCCGGCTAGGCAAATCTGCCAAGAGGCAGCCGAACTCGTCATCGCCCAACTGGCTCACCATATCTTCCGCCCGTACAGCGTGGGTCATTCGCGTGGCCACTATTTTGAGCAACTCATCGGCACATTCCTGCCCCTGACTGGTACTGATGGGTTTAAAGCCGTCCAGGTCAAGGTAAAGCACGGCAAACGCCCTGCGTTGCGGCGCTGCCAGCTTCAACGCATAGCCGAGCCGTTCATGGAACAGTGTTTTATCGGGTAACAACACCAGTCCATCCTCCGACCCCTGGGGTCGCTCAGGCCGCGCTCCGATCTGCAGGCCAGCGAGTTCGGCACGAGATTGCGCCAGTGCGGTTTGCAGGTCAAAAATCTCCAGATCATGACGCTGGTGACGGTTAAGCGCATGTTTGAAGGTGACGTGTAATTGATCCAGGGCCTGGGCGCACTCCAGCACTGCGGTACGAATCCGCGGGTGCGTCGACGGATCAACTGGCGACGTGGGGCAATTCAAAACTGCCAACCGCAGCCGGTCCATGACAGCACCGAGCAAAAGATCGATATCCCTGATTTCAACGTTCAGCATCGGACTAAATTCATGGGTGGGCACGTTCAAGAGCCCGGCGTTAAACATGTCAATTTGGGCCATAGCATTTCCCTCGCAATGACCTAATTAAACCGATTCCGCATTCCTTCGTCTGTACGGTGGCGCACAAAAGAAGCTGCGGTTAAACATGTCAGCGCTTTTTTTCGCCAGACTTCTGCGATGCCTGCGGAGACAGGGTGGAATGGTCATTGGCCTGACCTGGCAGTGGCATCGCCGCCGATTCCTCCTCTTTGCTCATTTGTGACTTGACGGGGGACGTCGTAGCGGCGGCCTCTTTGGTGGGCCCGGCAGGCACGGTGCCGACTACTGAACTGGGGAGAGAACTTACCGTGGGTGTGGCTGGAACCGTTTCAAGTTCAGGCGTTGGCGGGGCTGAGCTGCCACAGGCTGCCACCGCGCAGGCAGCCACGACAATGATTGTGGCTGCTCGCGCAACCTTGACTGTTTTAAATAGTTTCATGCTGTCACCTACCAAGTTGATTGAAAGTACTGATAGTCGGCGGATGACACGATGAGGCCAATCAGCGGGTAACGCGTTGCTGCGTGAGTTCGATCCTACAAATCAGGAAATTGACTGGTGCTGCGTTCGGTAACGAACAGATGTCTCAGGCTCAGTCGTTTTACCGTGTGTGTCCCACGCATATTGATGGAGAACGCCATGATTCAAATTCGCAAAGGCCAAGCACCGGATCCCTTGCAGCGCAGTCAATTTGGTGAGCGATTTCGTGCCTCTTTTATGGACCCGGCGTTCCGCGCGGAGGAGCCGTCCATTGGGCGTTTGGAAGAGATTGCCTGGGTGGCTTATACCGAAGGTCGTAAAGCACCGGTGACAAAAAAAGCGGGACCCGGTTATGTCGATCCGGACTACGATTTATCGGTCGAGTGGACAGAGACCAAGCGGCGTATGGATGAGGCGCAAAGTGTCTGGGCTGCCCCCACCACCCCTTCCCGGGTATTGTTGGTCTGCGGATCTGCCCGCAATGACGGCACTTGCCCCGGTGAAATCTCAAAGTCCTTCCGCTTGTTGCAAATGGCACAAGAGGCGTTGGTTGAGGCCGACATTCAGATCGATGTGCTGGATTTGAGCTTGCTGACCTCTGACTATGATCGTCATATCTATCCCTGCAAAGGCTGTGTGTCGACCGCCATGCCACTGTGCCATTGGCCTTGCAGCTGCTACCCCAACAATGCCTTGAACCAGACCAATGACTGGATGGCTGAAATCTATGAGCGCTGGGTTTCGGCCCACGCCGTGATCATTGTCTCGCCCGTGTATTGGTACCAGAGCCCCAGCCCGCTGAAGCTGATGATTGATCGCCTGGTGTGCGCCGATGGCGGTAACCCTGACCCGACATCGACGGGCGGCAAGAAACCTGCCAAAGCCAAAGCGCTTGAAATGGCGGGCTGGGCTTATCCGCAGCACTTGGCCGGACGTGCCTATGGTGTGATTGTTCACGGTGACGTGACCGGCGTCGAGAGTTCGCGCCGCGCACTCTCTGACTGGCTGGACTGGATGGGCTTCATTGATGCCGGTGTGCAGGCCCGCCTGGATCGCTATATCGGCTATTACGAACCCTATGCCAGCAGCCACGAGGCACTGGACCGCGACACAGCTTTGCAGGAAGAGGCACGCAATGTCGGCCGCGCGGTGGCCAAGGCGGTGGTTGAGTTGCGCTCAGGCCGATTAACGGCGGTGCAGCCCAAGCAGAGCCGTCCGCGCGCCAAGTAGCCGGTTTTTGCCCTGTGTGCGACATCGCACAGACGAAGCAATTTGCTGGCGCTACGCTGAACACCTCATCACGGAGAAAACCATGGACAAAACCAATCCCCCGGTGACCTTTGGCGTCTTCAAGCCGGTAGACCATACCGTCATCACCTACCGCACAGCGGCTGACATGCAGTCGGGCGTGGATGCGCTGGCCGCGCTGGGTTTCAATATCTCTGACACGGTGCGCTATTCACCGCAGGACATGTTGGCGCAGGTCGATGCGCAACTGATCGCGGCAAGCCCTTTGGCGTCCTTTGGGTATGAACTGGATCTGATCAAGATCCACCGTGCCATGGCGCAAGAGGGCTGTAGTTTCCTGGTGGTGTATGCCCCCGAGGAGGCTCAAGCGTTGCAGGTGGCGAAAGTGGCACAGACCAGCCACGCCGTTGCGGCCCAGCACTACGGCACTTTCATGATCAACGAGGTATTGGAGCCCACACCGGGTGAAACCTCCCCGGCGCTTGACATATGAATGCGTTCACGAATCAGGAATAGATGTTGCCCGTCCTCCTGTTATCTAAGGTGGCGTGGTGACGATGTTCCTGCGCGGGCCATTGAAAATGCATCGTGTGTGGCTGTTGCTGACCCGAATATCAAGTGCGTATATTGACGATTACCTTTCCAGCATGGGTGCAGCGCTGGCTTACTACACGCTTTTTTCACTCACCCCGCTCTTGCTCATCGTCGTCTCGGTGGCGGGGCTCTTCTTTGGCGACGAAGCAGCGCGTGGTGAAATCGAAGGCCAACTGACCGCACTGATGGGTGACCAAGGCGCCATTGCAATACAGGGTTTGTTGACCAGCGTACGCAAGCCGGCGCAGGGCGTGGCGGCAACTCTGCTGGGGCTGGTGCTTCTCTTAGTGGGGGCGACCACCGTTTTTGGTGAACTTCAGGATGCACTGGACCGCATCTGGCGGGTTCCTGCGCGCGCCCGGTCAAGCGGCTGGCTTTCCTTGGTCCGTGCGCGGATGCTGTCGTTCGGCATGATCCTTGCTATTGGATTTCTTTTGACGGTCTCGCTGGTTTTCAGTGCGGCTCTGTCAACGGCGGGGCACTGGCTTGAACCAAGATTTGGCAATTGGTATGTGGTGGCGGCTACTACTAATGCCACGGCTGGATTCCTTCTGATTGCTGCCATGTTCGCCGTGATTTACAAAGTCATGCCTCAGATTCAAGTGCATTGGAAAGACGTGTGGATTGGTGCCCTTTTCACCGCTGTCCTCTTCACAATCGGGAAAACATTGATTGGTCTTTACGTGGGGCAAGCAGGCGTTATTTCCGGCTTTGGTGCCGCAGGGTCTCTGGTGGTGATTCTGGTGTGGGTGTACTACTCCGCCCAGATATTCCTGATCGGTGCGGAGTTCACGTGGGTTTATGCCAACATGTTTGGATCAAGAAAAATAATGGAGGCTGAATCTGTCTAAATACATCAAAAAAACAGGGCATGCTCAGGTGTTGGACTTTTCCAGATCAACAAAGTGGATGTGCCACACCGCGATAAACAGGGCGGCGATCACCGGACCAATCACAAAGCCGTTCAGCCCAAAAACAGCCATGCCGCCCAGCGTGGAGATCAACACCAGATAGTCTGGCAGGCCTGTGTCTTTGCCAACTAGGGCAGGGCGCAGCACGTTATCTGCCAGCCCAATGACCAGAACGCCATAAGCGGTCAGCGCCAGGCTGTGCCAAACAGCGCCCGTTGCCAAATAGTACAGTGCCACCGGTACCCAGACCAGAGCAGCACCCACAACGGGAAGCAATGACAAAAAGGCCATCGACACCGCCCACATCATGGCACCTTTGATCCCCAGAAGCCAAAAGGCAACGCCCCCCAGTGCACCCTGAATCGCAGCCACCACCAGATTGCCTTTGACGGTGGCACGGATGACGGTGGTGAATTTGCCCGTCAGCGCTTGCTTGTGTTCTGGTGCAAGCGGCATGCCTTGGCGCAGCAGTCGGACCAAACTGTAACCATCACGCAGCAGAAAGAACGCCAGGTACAGCATGATGAACAGACTGCTGAAAAATTCAAACGTATTCAGCCCAATATTCAGCGCCTGGGTGGCGATGAACTGGCTGCCTAGTGACAGGGCATTTGCCAGGCGACCTTGCAGTGTGTTGAAGTCGATCAAGCCAAAGCGATCCAGCACTGTCGTCACCCACAGGGGTAGGGCATCAAACACCCCCCGCAGGTAAACCACGGGCTGGATTTCACCTGACTGAAGGCGCACCACCAGGCTGGCGGCCTCACTGGCCAGAGACGCTGCAACCAACCCCAGCGGGATGATGACCATCACCACCACAACGCCCAGCGTCACCACGGCGGCCAGCGTGGCGCGGCCCTTCAGCCGATGGGTCATGCGTCGGGACAATGGTGCAAACAGCAGCGCGATGATGACCGCCCAAAAAATGGCACCAAAGAATGGCAACAAGATCCA
>JANOLC010000093.1:0-9957 GCA_031419575.1 Burkholderiales bacterium
GGGCTGCAGCAGCTTACAACCGCTTCATCCCCTAGTTAAACGGCCGATTCGTCCTGCTCGCCGGTGCGGATGCGCACCACACGCTCCACACTGGTCACAAAAATCTTGCCGTCGCCAATCTTGCCGGTGTGAGCCGCTTTAACAATAGCATCCACGCAGCGATCCACATCGTCGGTCTTCACGACCACCTCAACTTTGACTTTGGGCAAAAAGTCCACCACATATTCGGCACCACGGTACAGCTCCGTGTGACCTTTCTGGCGGCCAAAACCCTTCACCTCAGTCACGGTCAATCCGGTGACGCCGCAGTCAGCCAATGCCTCACGCACTTCTTCGAGTTTGAAGGGTTTGACGATGGCGGTAATTTGTTTCATGGTGTTTCTCTGTAATTCTGGGTTGGTTGCAGCAAAAAAATGGCAGATTAGCAGTAATCAAGCCCTGAACTTGCTGGTTATAGGATAACGCCAATCCTTACCAAAGCTGCGATGCGTTAGGCGAATCCCCACCGGGGACTGGCGGCGTTTGTATTCGTTGATTTTGATGAGGCGCGTGACCTTCTCCACATCCGCGCGTGCAAAACCGGACGCGATGATGCTGTCAATGCTTTCGTCATTTTCCATGTAGCGCTCCAGAATGGCGTCCAGCACCTCATAGGGCGGCAAGCTGTCCTGATCTTTCTGGTCGGGCCGCAGCTCGGCGCTGGGGGGGCGGGTGATGATGCGCTCAGGAATCGGTGCTTGCCCGGTGCCGTAGGGGTCATGGGCATTGCGCCACCACGCCAATCGGAAGACCGTCGTTTTCACCAGGTCTTTGATGACTGCAAACCCACCGGCCATGTCGCCATAAAGCGTGCAATAACCGGTTGCCATCTCAGACTTATTGCCTGTGGTCAGTACGATGCTGCCAAATTTATTGGAAAGCGCCATTAACAGCGTGCCACGAATGCGCGCCTGAATGTTCTCTTCCGTTGTGTCCTCAGCCAAGCCGTTGAACTCACCGGCCAACGAGGTCTTGAAGGCTTCAAACTCGGGCAGGATGGAGATTTCGTCGTAGCGCACGCCCAGGCGTTGTGCCATCTCGCGCGCATCAATCCAGCTGATGTCTGCGGTGTAGGGCGAAGGCATCATCACCGTGCGGACCTTGTCTTTGCCCAGCGCATCCACCGCCACGGCCAGCACCAAGGCAGAGTCGATACCACCTGACAGCCCCAGCAACACGCCGGGGAAGCCGTTTTTGCCGATGTAGTCGCGCACACCCAGCACCAGCGCGTCCCACAAGTCCGCGTCCACCGTGCGTTCTGGCTCCACATTCGCTACTAAATTAATAGCTAACAATGACCTATTGACAAGGACTTCAAACAGTTTCTCTTCAAAACTGGGTGCCCGGCCGGCAGTATCACCATTGGCGTTGAGTGCAAACGAGTGGCCTTCAAACACCACCTCGTCCTGCCCGCCCACCAAGTGGGCATACACCATCGGCAAGCCACAGGCCTTGACCCGCTCGCACATGGTTTGCTCGCGCTCGTAGCCCTTGCCCACGTGAAAAGGGGATGCGTTGATCACCGCCAGCAGCTCGGCCCCGGCCTCTTTGGCCAGGCGCGCTGGCTCTTCAAACCAGGCGTCTTCACAAATCAGCAAACCCACCTTGATCTTGTCGGTGCCCTCCCCGGCCTCAAACACGCAGGTGCCTTTGCCGGGTGAAAAATAACGCCGCTCGTCAAACACTTGGTAGTTGGGCAACTCCCGCTTGGCGTAGGTGGCCACGATTTGGCCTTCGCAAATCACGCTGGCCGCGTTGTGGCGCACCGACACGGCCACCGATTTGGTGCGCAGCGCGCCGGCGTTATCGCCCACGGCAGGGTGCCCAACTACCACGATCATGTTTTTTAACCCGGCCAACGCGCGGGCCACTGATTTCACGGCATCATCACAGGCGGTGATGAAGGCGGGGCGCAGGAAGAGGTCTTCGGCCGCATAGCCGCAAATCGAGAGTTCAGGGGTCAGCAGCAAGCGGGTTCCTGCGGCGTAGGCGTCATGGGCAGCAGCAATGATCTTTTGCGCGTTGCCGGACAGATCGCCCACCACAAAATTAAGCTGGGCCACACAGATTTTGAGAGTCATGAATCAACAAATAGCCGTTTGGGGCCAGCCGCAGAAGGCTCGCCCAATGAATCTAAAAAATCGCTGCGTTGACCCGTCCAAAAGGACTGCGAAGGGACTGCGGCGTGAGTGAACTTGATTATGTCATTCGGGTGCTGGCTTCGCCAATGGAGGTGGATGCACATGCGTGGAACGCGCTGCTGGCCACGCAGGCGGATGCCACGCCCTTCATGCACCATGCGTACCTGGCGGCTTTGCACCAAAGCGCAGCCGCAACATCCCAAACCGGCTGGACACCCCGCTTCATCACGCTGTGGCGAGATGGTGACTTGGTGGGCGCATGCCCGCTATACCTCAAGGCGCACTCCTATGGCGAATATGTGTTTGACTGGGCCTGGGCCAATGCCTACCAGCAGCATGGGCTGAGCTACTACCCCAAGGCACTGGTCGCCGTGCCGTTCACGCCCGTGCCGGGCGCGCGTCTGCTGGCTAAGACAGCGGCAGATCGCCTGGCCTTGGTGCAAGGGCTCGTTCAGTGGTGTGGGCAGGAGAAGTTGTCGTCACTGCACCTGCTGTTCGCGAACGATGACGATATTGCAGCGTGCAGTGCGGCAGGCCTGTTGCTGCGCCACACGGTTCAGTTTCACTGGAGGAACAGTGCCCCAGTTTTCAAAAGTTTCGACGAATTCTTGGCCTCATTCAGCCAGGAGAAACGAAAAAAAATTCGCCAGGAGCGCCGCAAGGTGACTGATGCGGGCGTAACGTTTCGGCACGCGAAAGGCACTGCCATTTCAACGCAGGACTGGGACTTTTTCTACCACTGCTACGAGCGCACCTATCTGGAGCACGGCAATGCGCCCTACCTCAGCCGCGACTTCTTCCAGCGTCTGGCGGACACCCAGCCGCAGAACTGGCTGCTGTTTGTGGCGGAACAAAGCGGTGAACCGATCGCTACGAGTTTGATAGCTATATATTCAACATCGACAGGGACTAGAGACACTTTTTATGCTAAAAATGCTGCCGAGGAGCCAATCCACCAGGTCGCCTATGGTCGCTACTGGGGTGCCCTCAAAAGGGTGGACTGCCTGCACTTTGAGGCCTGCTATTACCAACCCTTGCAGTGGTGCATTGAGCAGGGGTTTGATCGTTTTGAGGGCGGTGCCCAGGGTGAACACAAAATGGCTCGGGCGCTGATGCCAGTCAAAACCACCAGCGCACACTGGCTGGCGCACCCGTCATTTGCCGACGCGATTGAGCGCTTTTTGGAGCGCGAAGGCCAGGGCATTGATGCCTACATGGGTGACCTGTCGCAGCGCAGCCCCTTCAGGTATCCGGCCACATGAGGATTTGGCTGCCTGATGTCAGTCGCTGGCCATACCCATCTCTGCCGGGCTGAGCAACGCGGCCACATTCATCACAATCAGCATGCGCCCACCCACATCGGCAATGCCGGTGATAAACCGGGCATCGATGCGCGAGTCAAACTGCGGCGCAGGTTTGATGGCTTGCGCAGTCAGGCTGACCACGTCGGACACACCATCCACCACCGCGCCGATAACCCTGTCGTGCACGTTAAGCATGATCACCACCGTGAACTCGTTGTACTCAATATGGGCAACGTCCAGCTTCATGCGCAGGTCAACAATCGGCACAATCGCCCCCCGCAGATTGATGACCCCTTTGACGAACGCTGGCGCATTGGCCATGCGCGTGGGCTCCTCGTAGGAGCGGATTTCTTGCACCCGGAGAATATCGATGGCGTACTCCTCGGTGCCCAGGCGCAGTGTCAAATACTGACCCGCAATGGCGCTGACTTGAGATGTTTTAGCCAAAGAATGTGTCGTCATGTTCAAGGTGGGAGCAGGCGGGCTTTGGATCGGGTTCATGGTGGGCCATCGGGCATTCTGGTAGTGCTGACGTTGTACCACGGGGGAAATTTTTGTCATGATACACGCGGCAGGCCAAGCCGAACTGGGGTTTCCCGCCAACCACACAGGCCGGATTGAACCTCTTCCAAACAGGGAGTAACCCGCAGCAATACGGGCAAAATTGGTCTCCAAGGCGACGAAATCCCAAGGGGTAGCTCTCTAATTGGCGGGTTCGCTGCTTTTGCCCCGGTTGAAAGCTGATAGTGTTGACATCTCTCAACTGATTGCAACCGCGCACCCGCGCCAAGCCACCCTTTAGATGACCTCAGCCGCCATGACCGAGCCTTCGCCTCATCCCGTCAACCAAAGTTTTTCAGCCCCCAGTGCCTGGTTGATGGCTTTGGAATTTCGGGCTTTTTGGGAGCTTGGCGCGTTGTTGCCGGCGTGGCCAGCGCTGCAACGGGCACCGACAGGCGACGGCCAGCCCGTGATTATTTTCCCCGGCTTGAGTGCCAGTGACAGCTCCACCTTGCCTCTGCGGGGTTACCTGGGCACGCTGGGCTACGACGTCTCTGGCTGGAATCAGGGCTTTAACTTTGGAGCCCGGGCCGGTGTGCTGGATGTGGCCATGCGCCAGGTGAGTGACACCTTTGATGTCACCGGCAAAAAGGTCAGCCTGATCGGTTGGAGCCTGGGCGGCATCTACGCCCGTGAGTTGGCCAAAGCACTGCCCGACAAAGTGCGTAGCGTCATCACCCTGGGCACGCCGTTTGCGGGCTCGCACAAAAGCACCAACGCCTGGCGCGTGTATGAGCTGACCAGCGGACGGCGGGTGGAGCACGCGTCCTCCCATTTTGATTTACCCAAAGCACCGCCCGTGCCCACCACGTCGCTGTTTTCAAGAACCGACGGAGTGGTGGCGTGGCAAGCCAGCATTCAAACGCCTTGTGAGGTGAACCCGTATACCGAAAACGTGGAAGTGTTTGCCAGCCACGTGGGCATTGGGGTCAATCCGTCAGCCTGGTGGGCGGTGGCTGATCGCCTCTCGCAGCGAGAAGGCGAGTGGAAGCCGTTTCAGCGCAAGGGCGGCTTGCATGGTTTGATCTTTCCTGATCCAACCCGCTGAGCCCACTGCACTCAATCAATCAATAAAATGGAGCAGAATTACTCACCGGCAACCCTGCATTCAACAAAGTCCAAGCCCATTTCGAGACGGGATGCACTGAACGAACTCTATCTGTTGTGTCTTGTACGGGGCGGCCATGGCGCATGATTAGTGTGATCCCCTTGGGGCCGTCAGCATTCGGTTGGCACACCCAATTGCGACCATCAGAAACCACGCACCGGGTGTATTTTCCCGTCGGGTCAGAAGCGACACCCACACTCCAGAAAAACACCTCGTTGTGAGACCTGAGAGCGCGAAACCTGAAGCGCTGGGCCGCCACCAATTTACCGGAACAAACACCGTCCGCCCACGTGCCGTTGATACAGGCAGCGGTGTACACCGTGCGCTCTCCTTGTAGAGAGACGATGTCCGCAGCCCATACAAACCCGGCCACCAGGGCAGTCACACAAAGCGATAGAACGATTTTTCCAATCAACTGAGGACCCCGATTCCTTAAAACCTGTTGGCCAGAGATTATTCGCCTGCTTTTGGAACACTATGAGAGAGCTAACCCAACGCTCAGGCCTGTGCCTTGTTGTAGTTCTCAATGCCTTCCATGATTTCCTGTGTGGCTGAGTCTGGGCCTTCCCAGCCGCTGATCTTGACCCACTTGCCTTCTTCCAAATCTTTGTAATGCTCAAAAAAATGAGCAATGGTTTTGAGCCGCAAAGGATTCATGTCTTCGGGTTTTTTCCAATGGCTGTAGAGTGAACATTTTTTGTCGATGGGCACAGCCAGCACCTTGCCGTCTTCGCCAGCTTCATCGGTCATCTACAAAATGCCGATGGCACGACAGGTGACCACCACACCGGGGATTAGCGGCACAGGCGTAATCACCAACACATCGACAGGGTCGCCATCACCGCTGATGGTTTTGGGCACGTAGCCGTAATTGGTGGGGTAATGCATGGCCGTGCTCATGAAGCGATCCACGAAAATCGCGCCTGTCGCCTTGTCCACTTCGTATTTAACCGGGTCAGCATTCATCGGAATTTCGATGATGACGTTGAAAGAATTGGGAACATCTTTACCAGGGGTGACGTTGTCAAGTGACATGGTTGGGGTCTTTTTTGGGGTTGAGTTTGGAGTGAAATAGCCGCTGCAATTTTGACTTAACAGACAGCCTAGGATTAACCCTGATTTTGGCGTAAGTTGCTTACGGCTCGCTTCCAAACGTCCGCCAGTTCGGGGCGAAGCTGGGCTTCAATGTCTGCCACTGTTTCAAGCACCGACAAACGCGCTTTTTCTGCAAAGAACGCAATCTCGCTTGCATCTGGCTTTTGTTTGCCTGCTTTCCATTCGCTTAGCCGGGACTGGCTGCGCCCTAGGCTCTTTGCAAGTTCGCCAAGCGATAACCCGCTTTGCGTTTTGGCTTGGTCGATCAAATTTTCGATATTCATAATAATTTCCGAAAAGTCGTAAATTTCGTGTACATTTCCGAAAACCCGTAAATTAACGGGAATTCGTAAAACCGAACTGTACACCAATGCATCAAGCCTTGCCCCTGATATCCGCATGCAACTTCTCGACCTCGGGAATTCTTGGATATCTGACAACCTTGTATCCCGCCTCGATAAGCATCGCGTCCCGGCTCCTGTCGTTGTCCTCGCGCCCCTTGTGGCTGCTGTCGTCCAGTTCGATCACGGCCAAAACCGTGAACGCCTTGTCGGTCAAAACGAAGTCGGCCATTTTTTGGGAAAAGCTGCCTCGGCTGGCTCCACCCTTTGCCGTCAATAGCGCGCCGAAACTGACTTGCGTCAGAACGACGTATTCAGGCGCTGGAAACGCTTTGACCAGTTTCCAGAACATGTGCTGCTCGTTCGCGGTCGCTATGGCGCGTGGCCCGAATGTTCCTTGTTTTCCGTTGCCTCTGGTCTGCTTGCCTTTCATGGCAATCGAAGCCACCACCACGGCAATTAACGCCACGGCCAAAAAAATCCACATGGTTGTTTTCAATTTATTCGCTCCCTTGGTGATTAAAGCCTCTGATTGTCGTTCGGCCTTTTCGCGCAGCGCAGCGGCATCGCTGCCCGGCGTGCCGGGTGGCAGGGGCGAAGCGCGAAGCGCCCCCGATGGTAATCACGGGGATAACAACCTACTCAACGGTAACCGTCTATGACCCGGCCTTCAAAATCCTCTCTCGTCCTTGACGGCTCCGAAGTCAAACTAAGACTCGAAGCCGAACGCGTTGCAACTCAAACCCCTGTCCATGTCGATTGGGTTCGCTTCACCTGCATCCGCAGAAACTCCCCGGCGCTGTCAGTCGACACCCTGTTTCCAAAAAAAATCGATGAAAACATCTGGGACGAAGAAACCCGGATTGCCAGATTTAACAAGCTTCTCGCACAGCTCCCCGGCAATGAATTTGAGGCATCGTCTCAAGCGTATGAGCTGGCGATAGAAGTCGCCCAGGCGCTCGGCCCTGACTACCAAGTTAACCCAGAAATCAAAAAAGGCCACGACTTCTATAAATTCCGCTGGCCCATAGAACGCAACGGCGCTGAATGCGCGTGGGTCGGCTTCCTTGCCAGTGGTGACAGTCCCCAACAAAAAAGCCAATCCGCAACCATTCACGCCAACATCTTCGGCGCTGCCTGCACCTTCGCCGCTACGGGCTGGAATAACCGCATTGCCGACATCGTAGACAGTCGCGACGGTGATTTGACCCGTGCGGATTTGGCCCTCGATTTCTTTGACGGCCTGCCCGGTGGCATTGAAGGCATTCGCCTGGACTACATGGCCGGACTCTGCGACGTAGGAGGAAAACGACTCAAGTGCAACCAGATTGGTGACTGGTGCAATGACCAAGAACGCTCGTTCTATTTCGGCTCCAAAGAAGCCGGAAAACAAACAAACGCCTATGAAAAAGGTGATCAACTATTTGGCCCCAAGGCCAATAGCGATTGGCTCCGGGTCGAACTGCGCTACGGTAACAAACTGCGCATCTTGCCGTCAGCCATGCTTCGCCGTCCCGCTGACTTCTTCGCAGGTGCCAGCGACTGGCATGCTGCAACTCTCCTAAAAGCCGACTGCATCGCCAGTGCCGAACCCGTCAAGACAACGGGCCGACTGCCCCTAATGACCGTCGAGGCTGAGGCCGTCCGGTCTTTGACCTGGTGCCTGAAAACCGCCGCCCCAACTATTGCCGCCATGTTTAAACATGCTGGCGACTCCTTCATTGATCTGCTGGCACTCGATGCCCTGCCATCACGCCTTCAGGGCTTCAGTGCGGCTGAACTAACCCGGGCTTTCAAACAAGCCCTAGAACGAAACCAAACGGTTGATAGCTCCCCGGCTTTCGCTTAACCGTCAACAAAGGGGAAAAGGAAAAATCATGCGCGTAAACAGTGAAGTGGTGGTCCATGCCATCAAAGAATCAGTCGGTGAATTTGAAGGCCGCGCCTTCAGTTCGACAACCTTCCATTGTGAAGTCGACCTCAAAGAAAACGGCGCGGGTCGTTCCCTCGGTCGTGTCACTCGTCCCTTCAAGCTGGGCGATGCCAAAGAGTTCGACAAGTGGGCGCACCTCGGCCACGCCCTGCCAATCAAGGCAATGGCCATCTTTGACATGGATGCAGCGCGTGAAGACGGCGTGAAATTGACCCTCGTCGAAATCAAGCCCATCGCCATGCACACACCGGACAAAAAGGCCGCGTAAACCATGCGCCTCCTAGTCCAGTCAAAAACAACCGGGCGATTTCTTTGCCCTTCGCATGAAGACGGTCAACCCGGTTGGGTTACCTCTTTGCGTGAGGCTGGCGGGGGCGTGGTTGACGACATAGAACGTGCTCACCAGCTCGTCACCGACTGGTGTGATTTTGATGATCAGCCCGTTTTGATTGATCTCGATCGGCTCGGGACTATCAACGATTACCCGGTGTAGAAAAAAATGGAATTTCGTAGCGAAGCACATAAACGCTGGTGGTTTTCAAAGATGCGCTCTGAAGGGCTTCTTTCTTCTATCCGTGATCGGCGTGAGTCTGCGTACTCCGATATGTGGGCTGAAAACCCCGCGTTTGTTGCCAACGTTCCCGGCAAGGTGTCAATGCCTTCAATGACAGATCAAGAAAAAAGCGAGTTCGCCACCTACCGTGGCGAGTTCGGTCAAAAGTAAAGAATGTGCCCGTTTTGGGCCAGCGTTGACGGGTCGTTTATCCGTTGTTTCTAGAAAGTTCATCATGAACAAATTTGCAAAATTCGCCGCCCCCGCTGGCGTTCTCGGTCTGACTTTGGTTTCCAACGTGCACGCCGCTATCCCTGCTGGCGCTGCTGATGCCATCACCGCCTATCAAACTGATGTGGTCGCGGTCATGGGCCTGTTGATCGCTGCGGGTATCGCAATCTTCGCAGTGCGCAAGCTTGGCAGCAAGATGGGCTGGCTGTAAGTCTTTCCTGTGGCGGCTCCTTGCGGGGCTGTCATGGAAAATATTTAGGCAAAAATAATGACTAACCTTTGTCAGCGTACCACCGTAGGAACTGCCGTCAGTGGTGCGCCAGTTTGTGGCCCTAATCAGTGGTCTTGTAACTCTGGCATTGCTTACCTGTCCGGCGCTACGCAGACAGGCACTTCAGCTGCTTTATGGATACCTGTTAACGGTGCTTTTGACGCTGATCAATACGGCATTACATGTCAGGCATTTGCAAACGCCCAAACGTCTGTCGTGTCCCTTCAGTCAGCCATCACCAGCATTCAAACCCAAGTCAATCTACTGACCAACCTTTCCAACACCTCCAGCGTGGGATTTGAAGAACGCATGTCCGATCAGTCCGCGGTGTGGTCGTTGTTCTTGGTGGCCGTTGTCGTCGTCCTGTGCGCCGCACAGCA
>JANOLC010000094.1:0-1630 GCA_031419575.1 Burkholderiales bacterium
GGCGCACCTCCATCACGGTGAAGGTCGAGGTCTACGCCGAACGCATCCGCGCGCAGCGCGTGTATGTGAAGGTGACAGAAGCTTCGCTGACCTACGTGGCGATTGATGAGGCCGGGCAGCCACGGCCTTTGCCGAATCCGCAGGGCTCTCACTTGCTATCGTTTTAGCAGCTATCTATCGAATATTGGCGGGGACTTCAGGTACTTATGTTCGTGGCTTCTCCCCGGTGCACCCTTCCTTGATGCCGCTGCGCTGAGCGCCTCGTCGACCTGATCCCTGGCGAATTCAACCGTCCTGGGGAACAACCCTCTTCGGGGACAACCCTAGGGACAGGCTGGCCGCTTCCCGCTATAAACGGGCAACAAGACAAAGGAGACAGAGTGCAGGTTCTTCAACTGCTGATCAGCGGCATTGCGCAGGGGTGCATTTACGGCCTCATTGCGCTGGGCTTTGTGCTGATCTACAAGGCGACTGAGACGGTCAGCTTTGCCCAAGGCGAGCTGATGATGCTAGGCGCGTTTGGTGGACTGGCGGGCATGACGATGATGGGCTTTCCGTTTTGGTTGGCGGTGTTGTCGGCCGTGCTAGGCATGGCGGTGTTTGGCGTGCTGCTGGAGCGGCTGGTGATTCGCCCCATCCTGGGCCAGCCGGCCTTTTCCATCGTGATGCTAACCATTGGCATTGGCTATGTGGCGCGTGGCCTGATCACGATGATCCCCGGCATTGGCACGGAGACCCACACGCTGCCCGTGCCCTACAAAGATGAGATCTGGAAGGTGGGAACGCTCGTCCTGAACGTGGAGCAGATGGCTGTCATTGGTGCCACTGCCGTGTTGTGCGCCTTGCTATTTGCCCTGTTCAGGTACAGCAAACTGGGCATTGCCATGCAGGCTGCATCCCAAAACCAGCTGGCTGCGTATTACATGGGCATTCCCGTCAAACGGCTCAATGGCATTGCCTGGGGCTTGGCTGCGGCTGTAGCGGCCATCGCCGGGTTACTGCTGGCGCCCATCACCTTTGTGCATGCCAACATGGGGTTCATCGGGCTCAAGGCTTTTCCTGCCGCTGTGGTGGGCGGTTTTGGCAGCTTGCCGGGAGCCATTGTGGGCGGGCTGATCATTGGGGTGGTGGAGTCGCTCTCGGGCTTTTACCTCCCTGACGGCTTCAAGGATATCGCTGCGTATGTGATGGTATTGATCATGTTGATGGTCAAACCCAACGGTTTGTTCGGTGACAACTTGCGCAAGAAGGTCTGACCATGCGTTTCATCTTCAAAACCGATTACGCGCAGGACATCAAGCTGGCCAAACACGGCGGGCACGTGTTTTGGTACAGCGCACTATTGCTGTTGCTGGTGGCGGCACCCTGGGTGTTTGCCGAGTATTGGCTGGCGCAGCTGACCTTTGTCATGATCTATTCAATTGCTGGCCTGGGCATCATGCTGCTAGCGGGCTTTACCGGCTTGTTCTCGCTGGGGCACGCAGCCTTTCTGGGCGTGGGGGCTTACACCCAGGCTGTGCTGACCAATGCGGGGGTGCCTTTCCCCATTGCGCTCATTGGAGCGGGTACATTGGCTGCCGCCGTTGGGTTTGTGGTGGGCTTGCCCGCATTGCGCGTGAAGGGCATTTAC
>JANOLC010000095.1:0-7407 GCA_031419575.1 Burkholderiales bacterium
TGAATTTGCAACGCTTGAATCGGGTTGGACAGAGGGTGTAACTCATGCACACGCTTGAGGTAGGCGCGTGTGGTTTTTGCGTTTTCGCTGACCCAATGCAAGAGCGTGGAAGCCACCTGCAATGTGCCTGAGGGAATTGCATCCTGCAGTGGCGTTTGAACATCGCAGCCAAAGTCCAGGGGTGCAGGGACAAGGTAGAGCTTGCCTTTTGTTGTGAGGACCTGGGCGGTCATAACACCACCACCCCGGCCGCACGAATCATCTGGCAGGTGCGAATCAGTGGCAGGCCGATCAGCGCGGTCGGGTCGTCGCTGTGGATGGCCTGAAGCAGAGCGATGCCCAACCCTTCGCTTTTGGCGCTGCCGGCGCAGTCGTAGGGGGTTTCAGCCCGCAGGTAGCTCTCAATCTCAAAGTCGCTGAGGTCTCTGAAAGTGACGTTGACAGCAGACAGTTCAACCTGCTCAAAACCGGATGCCTGGCAAACGACGGCCACTGCCGTCTGAAAAATGACCGATTTCCCCCGCATGCGCTGCAATTGCTGTGTGGCCCTCTCATGCGTGCCGGGCTTGCCCAATGGTTCGCCGTCCAAGTCAGCCACCTGGTCCGAGCCGATCACCACGGCATCTGGATGCAAAGCAGCGACGGCATTGGCTTTGGCCAGCGCCAGGCGCAGCGCCAAATCGCGCGGGGTCTCGCCGGACAACGACGTTTCATCGACGTTGGGCGACACCACGTCAAACGGAACACGCAAGCGCGTCAGCAACTCGCGGCGGTACATGGAAGTGGAACCCAGGATTAAATGCGGTTGAGAATTGGAAGCGGACTTTGGGAGGGGCATGGGCTTTGAGGACATGGCTGCAATTATCCAGCGCGGGGCTTCCCCTACACTTCAGACATGGAAAACCAATTTGCCCCTACCCGGCTGGATGTGAAGGCGCTGGCGCTGGCTGCCGGTGAAATTTCTGGCCACGATTTGCTATCAAAATATGAGCGACTTGTTGAGGATCTGCAAGGACAAGGGCCCGATTTGGCCTTGAACTGGCACGCGCGTGGCGAGTCGCGGCTGGGTGCCACCGGCAAGACCGAGCCGTGGCTGCATTTGAATGTGCACACGGCTTTGCCGATGGTCTGCCAGCGGTGCATGGGGCCGATCAGCATTCCAGTGGCTGTTGTGCGTGAGTTCCGGTTTGTTGCCAATGAAGAAGAAGCCGCTGCGCAGGATGACGAGTCCGATGAGGATCTGCTGGTGTTGAGCCGAGAATTCAATCTGCATGAGTTGATCGAGGACGAGCTGTTGATGGGGCTGCCGCTGATTCCGCGCCACGAGGTTTGCCCTACAGCCGTCAAGCTGGAGGCTGTTGACCCTGATTTTGAGGTTAGTACCTCGGTCAAACCCAATCCATTTGCGGTGCTGGCCAAGCTGCAGGGCGCTCAACCTGACGGCAAACCTGACTGAATCAGTTTGAGCTCAGCGCAGCATCATGGGCTATAATGTGAGGCTTCGCGCAATCTGATACTTGATGTTATTGGGAAAAGCGCAAACCACCCTTTTTACTAACCCACCGTGCTGCGCCTGTTCAGTAGCACACATTCAGGAGCGGAACATGGCCGTCCAGCAAAACAAAAAATCTCCTTCCAAGCGCGGTATGCACCGTTCTCACAATGCTCTGGTTGTGCCAGGCATTGCAGTTGAGTCCACCACCGGTGAAACCCACCTGCGTCACCACATCAGCCCGACCGGCTTTTACCGCGGTCGCAAGGTGCTAAAGACCAAATCTGAAGCCTGATCATCCTGATCAGGTTGTCTCGACCCTACTTGGGCCCGACGCTATCTTTTCGGTAGCATCGGGCCTTTGTTTTTTTATGGTTGGTGCCGTTGTGCTCACCTTTAGTTACACCCAATTTTCATGACGCGTATCGCAGTTGATTGCATGGGGGGTGACCATGGCCCCAAAGTTACGCTGGTGGCCTGCCGAAATTTTCTGGAGCACCACCCGGATGCCCATCTGGTGCTGGTTGGCTTGTCGGGTGCGTTGGCGGCTTTCTCCCATCCCCGTGCCAGCAAGGTCAGCGCCAGCGAGGTTGTGGGCATGGACGACCCGATTGAGGTCGCCTTGCGCCGCAAGAAGGACTCGTCGATGCGCGTGGCTATCGCACAGGTCAAAAGCGGTGCGGCAGAAGCGGCCGTCTCAGCCGGCAATACCGGCGCGCTGATGGCGATTTCCCGCTACGTGCTTAAAACCGTAGACGGCATTGATCGCCCTGCCATCGCGGGCCAAATCCCCAACGCCAAAGGTGCCGCCACCACAGTGCTGGACATGGGCGCGAATGTAGATTGCACCGCCGAGCATTTGCTGCAGTTTGCGGTGATGGGTTCTGCGCTGGTCTCGGTGCTCAGCGGCAACAACAACCCGACGGTGGGCTTGCTCAACATCGGAGAAGAGGCCATCAAGGGCAATGAAGTTATCAAAAGAGCCGGCGAGTTGCTGCGTGCAGCGTCTGTCACGGGTGACCTGAACTTTTACGGCAACGTGGAAGGTAACGACATCTTCAAAGGCACGGCGGATATCGTGGTCTGTGACGGTTTTGTCGGCAACGTGGCGCTCAAGACCAGCGAGGGTCTGGCCTCGATGATTGGTGATTTCTTAAAAAAAGAATTTTCACGCAATGTCTTCACCAAGATGTCTGCCGTGATTGCCTACCCTGTATTAACAGCGCTCAAAAACCGGGTGGATCACAGGCGTTACAACGGCGGTGCCTTGCTTGGGCTTCGCGGGCTGGTCTTCAAGAGCCACGGCTCTGCAGACGAGTTGGCGTTTGAGTACGCCTTGACCCGCGCGTATGATTCCGCCAAAAATAATTTACTGGAGCGCGTTCAGTCCCGCATTGCCCACGCCGCGCCATTGTTGGCGGCAAAAGACAGCACCCTGCGTGAGACTGAACCTGCTGTGATGACCTGACCCGCCAAACCGACCAAGGTTTTACCGAAACATGCAGCCCGATCACTCACCCCCCACTTCAACCCTTTCCCGTATTTATTCACGCATCACCGGCACAGGTAGCTACTTGCCGCCGCGTCGCTTGACCAATGCCGACTTGGTGGCCGAACTGGCCGCCCAAGGCGTGGAAACCTCCGACGATTGGATCGTCGAGCGCACCGGCATTCGCGCCAGGCACTTTGCTGCGCCCGATGTGTGCAGCAGCGACCTAGGGCTGGAAGCTGCCAAAAATGCCCTGCAAGCCGCAGGCGTCAAAGCACAGGACATCGATCTGATCATCGTGGCCACGTCCACCCCGGACATGGTGTTTCCGTCCACGGCCTGTATTTTGCAAAACAAGCTGGGGGCCAATGGTGGTGCTGCGTTTGATGTGCAAGCGGTGTGCAGCGGCTTTGTATATGCCTTGAGCATTGCTGATGCCATGATTCAAACCGGTGCCGCCACCAAAGCGCTGGTGATTGGTGCTGAAGTGTTCTCGCGCATTCTGGACTTCACCGACCGTACCACCTGCGTGCTGTTTGGCGATGGCGCGGGTGCTGTGGTACTGGAAGCGTCCAGCACGCCTGGCATTTTGGCCAGCGACCTGCACGCCGATGGCAAGCACGTCGGCATTTTGTGTGTGCCGGGACACGTGTCTGGCGGGCATATTTTGGGCAACCCCTTGCTCAAGATGGACGGCCAGGCCGTCTTCAAGCTGGCGGTGGGTGTGCTGGAGCAGGCCGCCCGCGCCGTGCTGGCCAAAGCCGGCAAAACCGAGGCCGACATCGACTGGCTGATTCCTCACCAGGCCAACATCCGCATCATGAACAGCACCGCGAAGAAGCTCAAACTGTCAATGGACAAGGTCGTGGTCACCGTGGCGGATCACGGCAACACGTCGGCGGCCTCCATCCCACTGGCGTTGGATTCTGCGGTGCGCAGCGGCCAGGTTAAACCAGGTCAACTCCTCATGCTCGAAGGCGTTGGCGGTGGTTTCACTTGGGGTGCTGTGCTACTTAATCTGTAGCTAACTATTCAAATCCGACGGGGACTTGGAGTACTTTTTTTCATCAATATTGTCATGTTCCTCTTTTCCGTCATTTCTTTCCCATGAAACCATTTGCTTTTGTTTTTCCCGGTCAGGGTTCCCAGTCGGTCGGTATGCTCGACGCGTGGGGCGATCACCCGATTGTCATGGAAACCCTCAAAGAGGCCTCGGATGCGTTGGGTGAAGACCTCGGTGTGCTGATTAAGGATGGCCCCAAGGAAGCGCTGGCGCTTACTACCAACACCCAACCAGTCATGCTGGTGGCGGCCATCGCTGCTTACCGCGTCTGGATGTCCGAGACAAGCTTGACCCCGCAAATCGTCGCCGGGCATTCGCTGGGGGAGTATTCGGCCATGGTGGCGGCGGGCATGTTGACACTGGCACAAGCCACGCCGCTGGTGCGCTTTCGCGCGCAGGCCATGCAGGAGGCCGTGCCAGTGGGTGTGGGGGCGATGGCTGCGGTGCTCGGTATGGATGCTTCAAAAATCATAGCACACTGTGCAGAAGTAACGCGGACTTTGCAGGCTTTGGGTGGTGAAAACGCCGCTGAAGTCGTGGAAGCCGTCAATTTCAACGACCCAGCGCAAACCGTGATTGCGGGCAGCAAAGCGGCGGTGGACAAAGCTTGCGAAGTCCTCAAAGCCAACGGTGCCAAACGCGCCTTGTTGCTGGCCGTGTCGGCCCCGTTTCACTCTAGGTTGATGAAACCTGCGGCCGATAAATTACGTGAGAAGCTTGAATCGATTGACTTTGCCACGCCGCAAATTACCTTGATCAACAACATCGATGTGGCGGTTGAAATGGATGCCGACCGCATTCGTGATGCACTCTACCGGCAGGCTTTTGGCCCAGTGCGCTGGGTGGAGTGTGTGCAGGGCATCAAGTCCCGTGGCGTGACCACGGTGGTCGAATGCGGCCCTGGCAAGGTGCTGGCGGGTCTGGTTAAGCGCATTGATGTTGAGATGACCGGTTTGCCCTTGTTCGATCCGGCAGGTCTGGCCGACGTAAAAACTAGTCTGACAGGTGAAAACTTATGAGTGAAGTTGAAACAGCGCGCCAGGTGGCGCTGGTGACGGGCGCATCCCGTGGCATTGGTGCCGAGATTGCACTGGAGCTTGCACGCCGGGGTTTCATCGTGATTGGTACTGCCACGACCGTTGAAGGAGCCGACAAAATCGACGCTGCTTTGGCTGACTTCGAGGGCTGCAGCGGTAAAAAGCTGGATGTCAATGACGCGGTGATGGCCGAGAGTCTGATCGAGAGCATCGTCAAAACCAACGTCGGCTTGCACGTACTGGTTAACAACGCCGGCATCACCCGCGACAACCTGGCCATGCGCATGAAAGACGATGACTGGGACGCGGTGATTGACACCAATCTCAAGGCGGTGTTCCGCATGAGCCGCGCCGTGATGCGCACGATGATGAAGCAGCGTTATGGTCGCATCGTCAACATCACCTCGGTGGTGGGGGCTTCGGGCAACCCCGGTCAAGTGAACTATGCCGCGGCCAAGGCCGGTGTGGCGGGCATGACCCGTGCGCTGGCGCGTGAGTTGGGCTCGCGCAACATCACAGTCAATTGCGTGGCACCGGGATTCATTGAGACCGACATGACCGCCGCTCTGAGCGACGACCAGAAGAAGGCGCTGATGGGGCAAATCCCATTGGGGCAACTGGGTAAACCGTCCGACATTGCCCATGCCGTGGCGTACCTGGCATCGCCGCAGGCGGGCTATGTGACCGGCCAGGAGCTGCACGTTAACGGCGGCATGTACATGTAGAAATAAAGCCGATTGATCCGTTCGGCAGCGGTGCAGCAGGCAGGTCTCTAAAACAGGTCTACGGCGCGGCTAAAATCACGGATTCTTTTACAACCCTTTGAGGGAACTCATGAGCGATATCGAAGCACGCGTTAAAAAAATCATTGCCGAACAACTCGGCGTTGAAGAAGCCCAAGTCACCAATGAAAAAGCTTTCGTGGCTGATCTCGGCGCTGACTCGCTGGACACCGTTGAGCTGGTCATGGCCCTCGAAGACGAGTTCGGCATTGAAATCCCTGACGAAGACGCTGAAAAAATCACCACGGTGCAAAGCGCTGTGGACTACGCCACGAGCCACAAAAAGGCGTAAGCCAAGCCTATGTCCCGTCGTCGCATCGTCATCACTGGTTTGGGGTGTGTTAGTCCGGTTGGAAACACGGTAGACCAGTCCTGGGCCAGTCTACTGGCGGGTCAGTCAGGCATTGACCTGATCACCAGCTTTGACGCCAAGGACTTCACCTGCAAATTTGCTGGAGAGGTCAAAGGGTTCGACATCACTGACTACATCCCCGAGAAAGAAGCGCGCCACATGGACCGCTTTATCCACTTGGGGTTGGCGGCCGCGTGTCAGGCAGTGGCAGATTCGGGCTTGGCAACGGGCGATGCACTGAGCCCTGATGAGGCCACACGAATTGGATGCAACATTGGTTCGGGTATTGGTGGCCTGCCGATGATCGAGGAGTCGCATGGCGAATACCTCAAGCGCGGCCCGCGCCGTATCTCGCCGTTTTTTGTGCCCGCGTCCATCATCAACATGATCTCGGGTCATGTGTCGATCAAGTTTGGTTTTCAAGGGCCGAGTCTTGCCGTTGTCACGGCTTGCACCACCGGCCTGCATGCCATTGGTTTGTCGGCCCGCATGATTGAGTATGGCGACGTTGACGTCATGATTGCTGGTGGGTCAGAGTCCACCGTGTCGCCCTTGGGCGTGGGCGGTTTTACCGCACCCCGCGCTTTGAGCACCCGCAACGATGACCCGAAAACAGCCTCACGCCCTTGGGACAAAGACCGTGATGGATTTGTGCTGGGCGAAGGTGCTGGCGTGATGGTGCTCGAAGAATACGAACACGCCAAGGCGCGCGGGGCCAAAATCTATGCCGAGCTGATTGGTTTTGGCATGAGCAGCGATGCCTACCACATGACGGCCCCCAGCGTTGACGGTCCTAAGCGGTCGATGACTATGGCGCTGAAAAACGCAGGTGTTAATCCGGATCAAGTGGACTACTTGAACGCGCATGGCACGTCGACGCCGCTGGGTGATTTGAACGAAACAAACGCCATCAAGCTGGCGTTTGGGGATTCGGCCAAAAAACTGGTGGTCAATTACACCAAGTCCAAGACCGGGCACTTGCTGGGTGGCGCTGGCGGTATTGAATCGGTGTTCACCGTGTTGGCGCTGCACAACCAGAAGAGCCCACCCACCATCAACATCTTCAACCAGGACCCCGAGTGCGACCTGGATTACTGTGCTAACACGGCACGGGATATGAAAATCGATATTGCAGTCAAAAACAACTTCGGCTTTGGCGGCACGAATGGAACGCTGGTTTTCAAACGCGCTT
>JANOLC010000096.1:0-2233 GCA_031419575.1 Burkholderiales bacterium
CCCCGCATCTTCTTCCATGCGGCTGGAGATGAACGTCAGGTGCTCGGTGCGGGCCACATCCGAGGGATGGCTGCGGTGCAGGGTGCAGCCGGGAGCCGCCTTGGGATTCAGGGCCTGGAGGGTGCCGTCGGCGAGCATCCCGGCCATCAGCCGCCCGTTCTCCTCCGCGGAGCCGTCGCACCACTCGACCCGGTCGGGGGTCGTCGTGCGGGCAACTTCGTCGACCCATCTCTCGACTGGCGTCATGACGCCCCCATGGAAACGGCAATTTTAGTCGAAGGGGGCCCCGTCGCACCATCACTTCTGCCCCTTTCGTCTTGCCGAGTCGCTCCCCCGGCGCTGACGGCCGCCCGCGGCGCGAGCCAGATCCTGGCCGAGGTGCAGCGCATCGGGTCTGCGCTCCGGACGCTTGCGCAGCGCGTTCATCACCACGGCCTCGATCGCGGGCGGCACGCCGGCGCCCATGCTGGGCGGCGCCGCCTCGAGGTGGCGCATCGCCACCGCCATGGGGTCTTCCTGGTCGGCGGCGAAGGGCAGCCGCCCGGTGAGCATCTGGTACAGCGTGATGCCCAAGGCGAAAAGATCGCTTTGCGCGTCGGGCAACTCTTCTGGCGCATCCGCGGTTACGGCGCTAAAACCCCATTGCTCGGGGTTCACATAGCTGGGTGTGCCCGCGTGCAGCTTGCGCAGGGATTCGGGCTCGCGCCCGCTCAGGGCCACGCCCAGGTCCAGCACACGTAGCACACCGTCCTCCCCCTGGTGCAGATTGGCGGGTTTTATATCGCGGTGAATCACGCACTGCTGGTGTAGGCGACCCAGGGCGCGGGTGGTCTGAATCGCCACGCTCAGGGTCTGCGCCATGCTGAATTTTTGTTTGCGATCCAATTGCTGCTGCAAAGTTTCGCCACTGTGCCAGGCATACAGCAAGTAGAAAGCTGTCCGTTCTTTTTGATTGGGCAACTGCTCAAAAATTGCCACCAGGTTACTTGCTGCACGGGACGACTGCATGTGGTGCGCCAGCCAGGCTTCATGCGCCAGCATGGCACGCTCTTCCTGGTCATGGGCGCGGGCGGGGTTGAGGGTTTTGAGCGCGTACAGCGTGCGGGTTTGCGGGTCTCGCACCTGCACCAGCACATTGATGCCGCTGTCAGCCACGGGAGCAGTCACCACCAGGCCGTCCAACATGTCACCCACTTTGAGACGCGGCGGGGTGGGCAGGACTTGGGCGGCCCGCTTCACATCAATCAGGGTGGCATCCAGCAAGCCCAGCACGCGCACCACTATGGCGGTGACGTTGTCAGTGCTGCCGCCGGTCAATGCTGCATCCACCAGCTTCAGACTGGCCTCCTGGGCATTTGATGTGACCGCCAAGCTGGCAAATTCAGCCAACCGCTTGTCGCGCACCGTGCCGGATACACCGTCTGTGACCAGCACAAACACATCGTTCACGCGCAGGTCGCCCTGCTCATAGTCCACCACCACGTGGTCTTCAGCGCCCACCGAACGCAGCAGCTGGTGTTTGAAGTCGGGGTGATCCATCACGTGGTCGTGCGTGAGCTGGGTGGTTTTGCCATCGCGCACCAAATAGGCGCGCGAGTCGCCCACGTGGGCCAGCGTGTAGGTCTGGCCGCGCAAAACCAGTGCCGTCAATGTGGTCAGACCCAAAACCGGATGGCGGCGGCGGTTGATGCCCGCCAGCCAGGCGTTTTGTGCACCAATGATGCGGTCCAGCGCCACCGTGGTGTCCCAAGTCTCAGGCGTGCCGTAGTAGTCGCGTACCAGGCTGGTCACGGTGGTTTGCGCAGCCTCTTTGCCCATGCCCCCGGTGCTAACACCGTCGGCAATCGCCACGATGGAGCCCATGTCCTCTTGCCCGACTTGGGGCAGCATGGCTGCGCAAAAATCCTCGTTGATGTCGTTGCGGCCGGCCTGGGAGGCGAAGCCAATGTCTATTTCAAATGCCATGCACCAATGAAAGCAAGATTAATGCCCAGTTTGGTGCATCCGCACCTGGATCAAAAAATCAGCGTGACCCCGGTCTTGCCCTGCAAGGCCTCACGCGTGACACCGGGGGCCATCTCAACCACTTTCAGGCCCTCGGGGGTCACATCCATCACGGCCAGATCGGTGATGATGCGGTCGATGCACGCTCTTCCGGTGAGCGGGAGTGTGCACTCGTTGACGAGTTTGGCCGAGCCGTCTTTGGCTACGTGCTCCATCACCACAATTACCC
>JANOLC010000097.1:0-11998 GCA_031419575.1 Burkholderiales bacterium
CGGTGCTTCGGTCTGTAACAGTTCCAGCACCCGGCGCATCTTCACGGCGCTAGGCTGATTGCTTTGCCCGAAGTTGCTGTGTGAGAGCAGTGCAGCCTTGGGTTTGAAGCCAAAACGCATCATTTCTTCTGCGGCCATGACAGTGATCTCGGTCAACTCCTCAGCCGTTGGGTCGTAGTTGACATGGGTGTCCACCAGAAAAACTTGGCGCCCCGGAAGCATCAGCCCGTTCATACAGGCGTAGATTTGCACGTCTTGTGGGGTGCTGGGGCTGCCGCCAACCCTTTTTCCAATCACCTGGTCAATGTAGTGCAGATGCATAGCGGTGGTGCCCCAGGTGCCGCAGATCAGGCCATCCACGTCGCCTTTGTGCAGCAACATGGAGCCAATGAGCGTTAATCGGCGGCGCATCTCTATCTTGGCACCCTGAACGGTCACGCCATTGCGCTCGTTCATCCGGTGGTAGGTCTGCCAAAAATCTCGATAACGGTGATCTTGCTCGACGTTGACCACGTCGTAATCCAGCTCTTCTTTCAGGCGCAGCCCAAATTTCTCGATGCGCTGGGCAATCACTTTGGGGCGACCGATGAGGGTGGGCCGCGCTAAACCTTCGTCCACCACGATCTGGCAGGCGCGCAGGACACGCTCTTCTTCGCCCTCAGCATAGGCCACGCGTTTCTTGGATGCTTTTTTGGCAGCCATGAAGATCGGCTTCATGGTGGTGCCGGAGGCGTAGACAAAGCTTTGCAAGCGCTCTATGTAGGCGTCCATGTCGGTGATAGGGCGCAGGGCAACCCCGCTGTCGGCGGCCGCTTGCGCCACAGCAGGCGCAATTTTCATCATCAAGCGCGGGTCAAACGGCTTGGGAATCAAATACTCCGGGCCGAATGCCAGCTGTTCACCCGCATAAGCGGCTGCCACCACTTCGCTTTGCTCGGCCTGCGCCAGCTCGGCAATGGCGTGCACCGCGGCAATTTCCATCTCGACCGTGATGGTGGACGCACCTGCGTCCAGCGCACCCCGAAAGATGTACGGGAAGCACAAAACGTTGTTGACCTGGTTAGGGTAATCCGTGCGGCCCGTGGCAATAATGGCGTCGCTGCGCACCGCTTTCACATCTTCCGGCGTGATTTCCGGGTTGGGATTGGCGAGTGCAAAAATGATGGGGTTGGGTGCCATCTTGGCGACCATCTCTTTTTTGAGTACGCCGCCTGCCGACAAGCCCAAAAAGATGTCCGCGCCTTCAATGATTTCGATTAAAGACCGGGCCGATGTTTTTTGGGTGTAAACAATCTTGTCCTCATCCATCAGTTCGGTGCGGCCCTCGTACACCACGCCGGCCAGGTCGGTCACGTAGATGTTTTCACGGGGGATGCCCAGCTTGACCAGTAAACCCAGGCAAGCCAGCGCGGCGGCACCGGCGCCCGAAGTCACCAGTTTGACCTTCTTAGGGTCTTTGCCGACGATTTTCAAACCGTTCAAAATGCCAGCGCCCACGGTGATGGCCGTGCCGTGCTGGTCATCGTGAAAAACGGGGATCTTCATGCGCTCGCGCAGTTTGCGCTCTACATAAAAGCAGTCTGGTGCCTTGATGTCTTCGAGGTTGATACCGCCAAAGGTGGGCTCCAGCGACGCGATGATGTCCACCAGTTTATCCAGGTCGTGCTTCTCATTGATCTCGATGTCAAACACGTCAATACCGGCAAACTTCTTGAACAAAACGCCCTTGCCCTCCATCACCGGTTTGGCCGCCAGTGGGCCAATGTCGCCCAGGCCCAGCACTGCTGTGCCATTGGTGATGACAGCGACCAGGTTGCCGCGCGAGGTGTACTTGAATGCGTTGTTCGGGTCTTTGACGATTTCTTCGCATGGGGCTGCCACACCGGGCGAGTAGGCCAACGCCAGATCGTGCTGGTTTACCAACTGCTTGGTGGCGGCAATGGCGATTTTGCCGGGCGTCGGGAATTGGTGGTATTCCAGTGCGGCGCGGCGAAGTTCGGCGCGTTTTTCTTCGGCATTGGCCGTGGTTTGGGGCATTGTTGTCTCCTGCTGGAATCAGGTTGACCGAAGGGCCAAACCGTCAGCATTTATAAGGGAGGTGAATTGTAGGCGGCGGCGCGGGAAAACCCTAGTAGGGGATAGTGCGTAGGGAAATAGTGCGTAGTGAATTGTGGCCAGCCATTCATTGGGTCGCCAACACGTCTGCATGCGTCGGTGGCTGGCAGCCCGCTCGCGTGCAGTTGATGGCCGCCGCCAGCATGGCTTGGCATAAGGTGGTGGCCACTCGCGCTGCCGCGCCGTCGGATTGCAGCACCCAGTCGCCAAGGCAATTACCCCAAAATGTGTCGCCCGCGCCCACGGTGTCCACTACGGCAATAGTCGGTACGTCCTGCTGCGCTTGTGCGCCATCCACCTGCAACCACGCCCCGTCGCCGCCAAAAGTCAGCGCGATGCGGCTTGCGCCTTGGGCTGAGAAGTGTTGCGCGATTTGCGGTGCGGTGGCGCGTGATGGCGCGGAAAACCCCAGCAATTCCAGATCTTCGTCGCTGGCCTTTAACCAGTCGGCCAGTTCGGCAACGGTTTTCACGGCTTCAATATAGTGCGCCAGGTCGGCGGCCAGCTTGGGCCGCAAGTTCACGTCCACGCTGATCGTCCAGCCCAGGGCTTTGGCACCACGCAGAACGGCTATGGTTTTCTCGTGCTCAGGCGGCACTAACAAGAGCGAGCCGGTGTGCAACACCCCGGGCACGCCCCGGTGCGCGGACAGCCTGGCCAGGACCTGGTCAACCGTGTAGTCGCGGTCGGCCACGCCTTCCCGATAAAAACCGTAGCTTGGCTGGCCGTTGGTCACCTGCACCACCGCCAGTGAGGTGGGCAAACGGCTGGCAGGCAACAAAGGTTGAACGCCATCACGAATCAACTGCTCACGCATTTGCGCGCCGAATCGGTCCGTGGACAACGGATTGAGATAGCCCACGTGGGCACCGCGCAAGGCAGCCGCACGGGCCATGTTGAAGGGGCTGCCGCCCATGAACGGGCGCAATGTGCCGTCAGGCTGCGATACGCAGTCCATCAGGGCTTCACCCAAAACCCAAATTGGTATGGTCATTTTTTTAGTTCGGACAAGGAGATTGATCAAACGGGTGTGTGATCAATAGTTGATTGATTCGGGCTGGATTAAATCAGAAAACCCCAATAAATCAACCCATTTACTTTAGTCTTTCAATACGGAATTGCTGCGCTTCACCGATGCATCTCGCGGGCATTTGGCGACAATAACAGGCTTGGTTTTCAAAACCACATTTGCAACCGGAACCTCGCGTGAAAATTTACATCGACTCCGCCCAGGTCAGCACCTGGACACTGCCCGCTGGTTGCCCGGCCATTGTGGGTGCCACCACCAATCCCACGCTGGTCTACCAGGCGGGCTTGCCCGTCAACCTGCCCACCTATTTGTATTTGGTGAAAGCCGCTGCAGACCATGGTTTTGCGGAGTTGATGGTGCAGCTGCCGTCGCCTGACGTCGCCCAAACCTTGCAGTGGCTGGACACCCTGCGTGCTCAAGCGGACAGGGCTGAGCTGCGGTTGACGATCAAGTTGCCGTGCCACGCTGACTGGCTGCCCTGCATTCAGGCTTTGACGCAAGCCGGGCAGGCCCTGCTGTTAACGGGCCTGTCCAACCCGGTGCAGTTGCTGTGGGCACAATCACTCAAGGCCGCCTACGTGGCGCCGTATGTGGGCCGCCTCGTGGCCGATGGGCGGGACGTTTGGGCGCTGATGGACGCGTGTGTGGCGGTGCAAAACAACCCTTCGGGTGGCCCCGCGCTGCTGGCGGCCAGCATCAAATCACCCGAGGTGCTGGCCCGCCTGATCGGCTGTGGCGCGGCCGCTGTGACACTGCCGCCAGCCAGCCTGATCGCCTGGGCCGGTGACGCCCTGACGGAGGCGGCCATGGCGCAATTCAACAGCGATATTGCGGCTAGCCTGGCGCTAATCAGCCACTAATTGTCACCATCAGCTTGACTTGCTCAGCCCGGCGCGCCGTGTTCTTGCCGGTCAAGACAAAACCCAGTTGCTGGTCGTCGGGGGCAATAAACTGCCAAACGCCTTCCTCGGCCTGACGCCAATCGCCCGTCGTGCCGGGTGCAGGGGCTGCCACCACAATCGGCAAAGCGGGTGTTTTGATGGCCACCGGCATCAGTGGGAAAACAACTTCCGTTCGCTGACCAGCCAGGGTGGCGGCAAGCGCTTTAGCGGCGTTCATGATGGGCATCACATAGGGCAAAGTGCGGCTGCCCGCGCTGGCGTACTGCGCTCCGTCGCCAAGGGCAAAGATGTGGGGCTGGCTGGTTTGCAGGGCGGCATCGACCACAATGCCGCGCTCACAAGTCAACCCAGCCGCAAGGGCAAGTTGAGTGCTTGCTCTCAAACCGATAGCACTCAATACAGTATCCACGAAGACTTGAAGGCCATTTGATAGTTCAACTTGGAGTGAAGCACCGTTTTGACCCGTTGCAGCAACCGACTTGACGGTGGCCCCAAAGTGCCAGACCACGCCCAAAGCGGCCAGTGCATCACGCAATTGCTCGCTGGCCCCAAGCGGCAGCAGCGCTGCAATGGGGCTATTCGACGGGTCCACCACGGTGACTTGGTGGCCTGAGGCGATCAGGTCATTGGCAAACTCGCACCCAATCAGGCCCGCGCCCATGATGAGGACGTGTTTGCCGACAGAAGGTTGGCTCGCCTCTTCGATGGCGATGGCACCCGTGGCGCGCTGCTCTCTATCTTGTACTCCTGTCAAATGCGCATGAAATTTTGAGAAATCGTCCAGCGAATTGACGGACAGCACTTGGTCACTTGCGTCACCACCCACTGGCACTCGAATAGCCTGCGCCCCGGTGGCCAGCACCAGCTTGCTGTATGCGAACTCACCTTTTTCAGTGCGGATGGTTTGCGTTGCCGGGTTGATGGCTAGGGCGTGGGTGTGAGCCAGCAAAGTCACGCCCAAAGTCGCCACCATTTTGGCGGCCGGTGTGCTGACCAACTGCTCGGGCGAGCGCTTTTGGTTGAACGCGTTGGACAGCGAGGGTTTGGCATAAAAGTCGCCACTGTCCGCCGTGATCACCATCACGGGTGTGGTGGTGTCAAGCTTGCGAAATTCCCGCGCGGTGGTCCAGCCGGCCAAGCCTGCGCCGATGATGATGAGAGGGTGCGTCATGGTCAATGTGTGTAGTTGTGCCAGTAGGCTCTAGAGTGGCGAGGTCAGCGTGGCGCTAACCAGCGCCTCATTCGGCGAGTCAAACGTCACGTTGTGCCAGTGCGTGAAAGGGCCACCACCGGGGATCAGGCTGCCATCCGCGTCAACCCCCACGGCCTTGAACTTCCAGACCGCACCAATGCGTTTCAGATGGCCGACCAGGCCTGCGCCAACCTGCTTGACGGCATAGACCAAGTCATTGACCCGATGCAGCGTCAATAAAGGCTGGTTGACGGTCATGGTCGGCTTTGCAGACGGCGAATCTGCCGGGTTTTAGATTTCAACCGCTTCAAAGTCGGCCTTGGCCACGCCGCAATCCGGGCATTCCCAAGATGCAGGCACCTCCGACCAGAGGGTACCGGGCGCAATGCCGTCTTCCGGGCGGCCAGCGGCCTCGTCGTAAATGAAGCCGCAAACGATGCAAATGTATGTTTTCATGGTGTTTCTATGATTTTAAGGATAAAAAGTGCTTACAGTCCCCGTCAATAGGGAATAGTTAGCTATTAAATATGTAGCGATGTGTCGTCAGCCAAGCCAGCCAGATCAGGCCGTGACTTTGGCCAATTGCGCTTTGTAGTGATTGGCGTGGCGCTCTTCCACCCGGGCCAGCGCGGCAAAACGCTTCTGGGCCTTTTCAAGCGTCGCCTTAAATTGGGCCGCGTGCACTTTGGATTCTTCGATCTGCTCGTCCATCTCGGCCACGGCAGCGGCGTTGCCTTCTTCTTCGGCTGTTTTGCGAAAGCCGGGGTACATCTCGGTGTACTCATAGGTCTCACCGTCAATGGCAATTTGCAAGGCCTTGGCAGGTGTCATAGTTGCCTTGGGGTATAACAAATCCAGATGACCAAAGGCGTGCATGACTTCCTGGTCAGCGGTTTCCTCAAACGTGCGGGCAGTGGCCTCGTCACCCATTTCACGGGCCAGCTTGGCAAAGTAGCGGTATTTGATGTGCGCCATTGACTCGCCCGCAAAAGCGGATTCGAGGTTGGCCATGGTCTTGATTTCGGGGCGTTGGGTAACAGTCATCGTGAACTCCTGTGGGCTAGTCGGTTAAGTCGTTGCCGGTAGAGAAATTCTATCGACGTGGGATGAATGTTAGCGATTTGCTATTTATAAAGCCAATTGGATTTGGCTAATGGATTGATAGGGGCTATTAAAGCGCTCGCTGAGAACCCCCGCTCCAGGGCAATGGCACAGCGGAGCTGTGGTTGGGCAAGACGAGGTAGCCGTCTTGCTGGTACTGGGCTTTTTGTTGAGGTGTGAGCATGGCAGCTCCTTAGCGGCCTCGACGCACCAGCAAAACGCTACGCATCCAAAGCGTATCAAGTAAGGGGATAAAGTTCGCCTTTCTAAATACTAGAATACTAGAAAACATCGGCTCAACGGGGCTGGACTCACCAGGCCGACAGCCTTTGCCAAACAAGAGACAACACATGACAAAACAATTCCCTCACGCCCGCCGAGCCACCCGTGCTGCATTGCTTGCGCCCGTGCAAGGCAGCGCCGAGTACACGCAGTTTGTGGCCAAAGAACGCGACCGCTGGGTACGCGTGATCAAAGTAGCTGGTATCAACGAAGAGTAATTTTTATGACCACTGCCACCACAACAACAATCACCAAAGCCCCGCACCTCAAAACTTACGCCGACCTGCGCTCCGCGCGCTGGTTTGCGCCCGACGATGTGCGCTCGTTTGGCCACCGCTCGCGCGCCATGCAGTTGGGTTATGGCCCGGATGACTGGGTCGGCAAACCGGTGATTGCAGTGGTCAACACCTGGAGTGACATTGGCACCTGCCACGGCCACTTCAAGCAGCGCGTGGAAGACGTGAAACGCGGTGTGTTGCAAGCAGGAGGCTTCCCGATTGAACTGCCCGCGTTGTCGTTGTCGGAGTCCATGGTCAAGCCCACCACCATGCTGTACCGCAACATGCTGGCGATGGAAGTGGAAGAGGTGCTGCGCAGCCACCCGAGTGACTGCGGGGAGCTGATGGGGGGCTGCGACAAAACCACCCCTGGCCTGCTGATGGGTGCCATGAGTGCAGGCATGCCCTGCATCTACATGCCCGCAGGCCCGATGTTGCGTGGCAACTGGAAGGGCAAGATTCTGGGCTCGGGCTCGGACACCTGGAAGATTTGGGACGAGCGCCGCGCCGGCAAAATCACTGACGCGCAATGGACAGAAGTGGAAGGCGGCATTGCCCGCAGCCACGGCCACTGCATGACCATGGGCACGGCCAGCACCATGACGGGTATTGCCGAGGCCTGTGGCTTCACGCTGCCAGGCGCGTCCAGCATTCCGGCGGTGGATGCCAACCACATCCGCATGGCCGCCGAGTGTGGCCGCCGCGTGGTGGACATGGTGTGGGAAGACCTGACCCCCGCGCGCATGTTAAGCCGCGATTCGTTCATGAACGCCATCGTCGTGGCCATGGCCATGGGCTGCTCCACCAATGCCATCGTGCACCTGGTGGCCATGTCACGCCGCGCAGGCAAACACTGCGAGGTGTCACTGGACGACTTTGACGCTGTGAGCCGCATCGTGCCGGTGATTGCCAACATCCGCCCCAGCGGCGACACCTACCTAATGGAAGATTTTTATTACGCCGGTGGCATGACCGCCCTGATGAGTCGCTTGACAGGGCATCTGCAACTCGGGGCGATGACCGTCACCGGGCGCAGCGTAGGCACCAATATTGAAGGGGCCGAAGTCTTCAACGACGACGTGATTCGCCCGCTAGACAACGCTATCTACAACGAAGGTGCATTGGCTGTGCTCAAGGGCAACCTGGCCCCCGACGGCTGCGTCATCAAACCCAGCGCCGCCGCGCCCAAGTTCATGAAACACAGCGGCCCGGCCCTGGTGTTTGACAACTACCCCGCCATGAAAAAAGCGGTGGATGACCCCGACCTGGATGTGACTGAAAATACCGTCATGGTGCTGCGCAACGCAGGGCCCCAGGGTGGCCCCGGCATGCCCGAGTGGGGCATGTTGCCCATTCCCACCAAGCTGGTAAAGCAGGGCGTGAAAGACATGGTGCGCATCTCGGACGCCCGCATGAGCGGCACCAGTTACGGGGCGTGCATTTTGCACGTGGCCCCCGAGGCTTACATTGGCGGTCCGCTGGCGCTGGTGAAAACCGGCGACATCATCTCCGTCGATGTGTCCGCGCGCAGCATTCATCTGGAGGTGAGTGACGAGGAGCTGGCCCAGCGCCGCGCCGCGTGGAAGCCTGAGCCCAAACGCTACGAGCGCGGCTACGGCTGGATGTTCAGCCGCCACATTCTGCAAGCAGATCAGGGTTGTGACTTTGACTTTTTGGAAACCTCATTTGGTGCGCCGGTGCCAGAGCCGGATATTTTTTAACCCTCAAATTTGCTCAATCACCCGCATCAAAATAATGCGGGCACCGCGCCTGAATGGCATCCAGAAACCCTAGCGGTGACTGGATGTGCACCCGCATCAACTCACTGGCCTTTGCGCCATCGCCACGAATGATGGCGCGCACCACCTGTCGATGCTGGTCAATCGCAATTTTGTTGCTGCCCAGTTCAGGAATTGCCAGGTGGCGGATACGGTTCATGCCCGTGCGCGCCAGCCGCAGGGGGTTCCATGCATGCGGGTGGCCTGCCAGCACAAGAATGCAGTGGTGCAGTTCTTCGTCGCTTGACAGATGTTGCGCATAGTCCTTTTGCTCGCTCGCAACCACTTGCTTTTGCAGAATGTCACTCAGCTTGCGGCGCTGGGCCAGCGGGGCCTTGGCGGCCAGCTCGGCAGCGCGGCATTCAATCACCTCGCGCACAAAAATAGCATCCTGAATTCGGGCTTTGCTCAAGCGCGCCACGAAGGTGCCGCGCTGCGGCACGACCTCCAGCAAGCCTTCGGTGACCAGTTGGCGAAATGCCTCACGTACGGGCGCACGGCTCACACCCAAGCCTTCGGACACGGCCTGCTCAGACAAGGCCATGCCCGGCAAAAGGGTGCAGTCCAGCACAGCGGTGCGCACACTTTCATAGACTTCACGACCCATCAGGCCACGGCCTGCGGGGCGCAAAACGCCAACCGTCGGCGTGGGCGACGTTGCAATCTCGGGGAGGGAAAGACGGGTGCGGGCCATGGGCAATAACTATATCGGAAATACCCGTTTGCAACATACTAGAATACTAGAATGATAAAGTGAACAGCCTGACTCTCCGTAGAGCTGTTTGAATTGGCTTGCTATGACATCGTATAACTTGACTTACTCGTTCTAAGCCAGCTTTATGTAGATTTGTCGGTCTATCCAAGGGTTTCCGATGCAAATGGAGCGTTGACACTGTGCAAAGGGCAAACTTATAATTTTTAGTTGTACGACAACGTATAACTATTCAATTTCATTCCATCCCTCAAAGAAGCCCCATGAACAACCACCCAGCGCATCCCTCACATCGCCGCCTTTTCCTCCAACAAGCCGCTTTTGTCGGCCTGACCGTGGGCGCGGGTTCACGCGCTTGGGCTGCCACTTGGCCCAGCCAGCCGCTCAAAATCGTGATTCCGTTTCCCGCCGGTGGCACCTCTGACGTGATTGCTCGCCTCATTTCCAAGCCCTTGAGTGACGTGTTGGGTGTGGCGGTCATTGTGGAAAACAAGACCGGTGCTGCAGGCATGGTGGGTGCGGGGGCGGTTGCCAGTGCGACAGACGGCCACACCATGCTGTTGTCGGATTTGGGCTCCATGGCCATCGCCCCGTTGATCAACAAAGACCTGCCGTTCAAGCCCGAGCAGTTGCAGGGCGTGACCATGCTGGCCTACTCGCCGCATTTGCTGGCGGTGCACCCGTCTGTGTCGGCCAACACCGTCAAAGAGTTGGTGGCCTTCTCGCAAAAAACCAAGCTCAACGCCGCATCGTCGGGCAGCGGCACGCCCAATCATTTAGGCATTGTTGACATTTCGCTCACCACCGGCATGAAGTGGCAGCACGTGCCTTACCGGGGCGGTGCCCAGGCCATCAATGACACCATGGCCGGCACCACGCATTTGCTGTTGAACGGCATGGTCGCTACCTACCCGCTGGTGCAGGCCGGCAAGCTTAAGCTGATTGGCGTGTCCAAAGCTACGCGCATGGCCGTTATCAGTAACGTGCCCACATTGGCGGAGCAGGGCGTGACGGGCTTCGAGTCTGGCACCTACCAGGGCGTGATGGTGTCCAACACCATGCCCAAGGCTGCCATTGAGCAATTGAGTGCTGCGCTGATTCGCGTGATTCGCATGCCCGAGATCCGCGCCCGCCTGATCGAGCTGGGTGCCGAGGTCATGACCTCCACCGCCGCCGAGACCACACAGTGGGTGGCGACCGACCGCAAGCGCTGGGCGAGTGTCATCCAGCGCGCAGGCAAAGACATCGAGGGAACAGCGTGACCCTCTGGACGATCGAGGCGCTCGAAGCATTTGCGGCCGAGCTTTTCTCTGCCGCCGGCATGGAGGCCGATAAGGCCGCTACGGTCGCCCGGCTGTTGGTGCTGACCGATGCGATGGGCCGCCACACGCATGGGCTGGCGATGGCACCGTTGTATCTGGCGGATATTCAGAAAGGCACGCTGACGACGCAAGGCCAGCCCGAGGTGGTGACCGACAACGGCCTGTGTGCCGTGTGGGATGGTGCCTATCTGCCGGGGCTGTGGCTGGTGAACCACGCGTTAGAGGTTGCCATGCCACGGGCTGCGCAACACGGCATGGCGGCCATTGCCATTCGTCGCAGCCATCACATTGGCTGTCTGGCCGCGCTGGTCAAGCAGGCGGCAGACCTTGGCTTTGTCGCGCAGATCGCCAATTCCGACCCGGCCGGCCAGCGCGTTGCGCCCTATGGCGGCACCGAGGCCGTGTTCACGCCCAACCCGTTTGCCATCGGTTACCCCGGTGCTGCCAACCCGGTGCTGGTGGACATGTGTGCGTCCATCACCACCACGTCCATGACGCGGCAAAAACACGCGCAAGGTGAGCTGTTTGAACATCCCTGGCTGCTCGATGCCAACGGTACGCCCACGCGCGATCCGGCCGTGCTGGAGCATGCCGAGCCGCGTGGCTCGCTGCAATTGCTGGGCGGTCAGGAATACGGCCACAAAGGTTTTGGCCTGGCGCTGATGATCGAGGCACTGTCTCAGGGCTTGTCCGGCCATGGCCGCAAAGACGCCCCCAAGCGCTGGGGTGGCAACGTGTTTGTGCAGGTGATTGACCCGGCGCTGTTTGCCGGGCGCAAGGCCTTCGGCAAACAGATGGAGCATCTGGCAGACCGCTGCCGCAGCAACCGCCCCATTCGCACTGACCAGCCCGTGCGCCTGCCAGGTGACCAGGCCGCGCGCGGTATTGAGCGGGCACAGCGGGACGGCATCAGCTACACACCTGCGGCTTGGCAAGCGTTGGGCGACTGGGCGCAACGCCTGGGCGTGACGTTACCCACCTGACCGGGGCCAGCCCCATAATTCAAAATCTCATAAAAACGCTATTGACGGAGACCCCATGGCACTCAACCCCGACACTAAAAACAAACTCATGACGGTCAGCACCGCCACGTTGTGCACCGCGTTGTTCAAACGCGGCCTGCGCAATCAGTTCATCCAGGACGTGCGCCCGCTCAATGGCAACTTGCCCAATATGGTGGGCGAAGCGTTCACGCTGCGCTACATCCCCGCGCGCGAAGACCTCAACCCCATCAGCGTGTTTCAAGACCCTGCCCACCCACAACGCAAAGCGGTAGAAGACTGCCC
>JANOLC010000098.1:0-4227 GCA_031419575.1 Burkholderiales bacterium
ACAAGCGCTGCAAACGTGTCGTGCCACTCGGCCTCGGACACCTCGGCGGCCAGCGTTGAAGGGGCTGGCAAAGCCAGGTTGACGACCAGAACATCGATAGGGCCGGCTGCCGCGACAACGCCAGCCGGGGCTTGCGCGTCGATGAGTGATTGCGTGCTGGCGATCACCAGGGCGCCGTGCTCGGCGAAGACTTCGCACAGCACCGGGCCCATGAATGCATCGGCCTGAGTGATCAGTATGCGTTTGCCTTGGAGAATGGAACTTGACATGAAACCTCCTGTGTGAAATATCGCTGGCGTTTGCGCTGGGGTGCTGCGAATCCAAAGTGAACCAATCCTCGCGCATTTCACCATGACGCATCAATCCTCGCCCATTGCTAAACGCTCACGGGTAAGATACATTCCGTATTTGCTATACAGTAAATAGCAATAAACATATATAATACGAGAGCTAGAGGCTTAAATCACTGATTTTTAGTGATTTCTGTAGCCCAAGGATTAGAAATTAACCTGGAGGTTAATTTCCAAAAGGAAAATTATCCATCGTCCTTGGCCATGACCGAGCCCACTACGTCGGGTAACTTGCACGATGTCACCCAAGGCAATAGCCCGCAGCCTTCCAGGTCGCTTGCCAAGCAGACAAGACCGCATTGAAAACGGCGACCAACGGTGGCAAACAATAGGCTGGGTGGCGGACTGTGTGCTGCGGTTGGTAGCCCACACATGGGTTGATGAGGACGATGGCACTGAGCACATTCGCATTGTCTCAGCCCGGCGCGCAACGAAGATTGAAAGGAAAGTGTATGAACCAGGTACCTGATTCGGTTCGTAAAGAACTCGCTGCACTGGCTGCCAAGCCCGAAGGCGAGATTGACTTTTCTGACCTGCCCGCCACGCAGCGCAAAGACTGGCAGGGCGCAGAGCGCGGCAAGTTTTACAGGCCCATCAAACAGCAGCTTACCGTGCGGATAGATGCCGACGTGCTGGAATGGCTCAAAAGCCAAGGCAGCGGCTACCAAAGCCGACTGAACGATATTTTGCGCAATGCGATGCTGGGTGCGCCGCGCTAGGTAAATGGGGCCAAGACTTTAGATACAAATCACGCTGTAGCCCAAAATTTGACCCTACAGCTGCTACAGCTGCACTACAGCTGCGCACTTATTTGCAACTGATAATTCAAAGATCGGCAACCCGACCTGGGTCAATATTGGGGTATCAGGGGCGGCTGTGTCAGCGACTACATATTCAATCTTCAATGGCAGGTAATAAATCAATGAGTTCGCAACGAAGTGAAATCTCAAAGCAGGCAATCGGCGTAGCCATGACAAGCTTAGTCGTACTGTGTGCTGCCCTGGCGCTTTTATTGGGCGCTGATGCCGATGCGCGTGACCGCTATCGCTGTATTCCCGCCGATGGCGGTGCATCCTACACATCACCGGGCACATGCCGCTCCAACACGGCTGCTCGTGAGCCGCTGACTGAACAGGAACAAGAGGATGTCGAGGCTAGCGTAAGACGCGGTCGCCCCCATACCAGATGCACGGCCGCAGACGGTAGCTACAGCAAATTTTTCTCCGAAAATAAGGAGTGTCCGTCTGCCACGGACACTCGCACCATTGAGTACGCCAAGCAGCCGATCCAGCGCGCACGGGAAGGCGCACCGCCGCCAGAAACCGCCACACCATCGTTGTCACCGCGTGCGCCCATCGCCTCCCCAAGCGCTGCGCAACCCCCTGCGCCCAGTATGAGCCCTGCACGCTCTGGAACGGGGTGGTTCGCGATGTTGGTCCCCTTAGCTTTGGTGGGCTTAGGCATTTGGGGTATTTTCAAATGGATTGAACAGCGTATTGACAGGTCAAAAGCGTCCGCACGCGAAGAGCGCGAGGCGCGCGCCCAAGCCATTGCGCAACGGCGCAACCAAGCTGCGCCCGACACTGCGATGCCGAGGGTGCAGCCAGCGCTGGAAGGAAGCGACATGCATCAAAAGGCGCAAGATTTTCTTGCGGCGCTTGGCGTGGGGGCGGATGTGCCAGGCGGCATGGCATTTCGAGGCGCATTGGAGCAGGCCAAGCTGGACTACTCTATGGAAAGTCTCAACCGTGTTGACCAGTTATTGAGTCAAGTCAGGGCCAAGTTTGCACCGCAACGCGAAAGCTGGCAAAGCCAGCCAGGCGGAGATAACTTTTGCCTCCTGCTGGGTTTCTATCTGGGCGAGATCATTTCCAGGCAGGCCAATCAACCGATCCAATGGCATACCCGCGAGCAGGCTGCGCCTCTCATGCCCTCCGACATGCCCCTGCCCGAGGCTAGCTGGTCCAGGGTGGTCGGGATCATTGCTGCGTCAGCATGCGTTCCTCTGGGCGTGATCGAGGACGCGCTGTTCGGTGATTCCCCAGGAATGAGCTGCAAGGCGTATGTCGAGCACAGGCTTGCCAAGCTGCCTAAGCCCGCAGCGAAGGACGAGAACGAGCGCTGCACGCAGATGCTGGATGCATTCTTCAATGATGCCGGAATCGTTGGCGGGCTGGCGTTTCGGAAGCACTTGACACTTGCGCAACTCGACTATTCCTTGTCCAGTCTGGAGCGCCTGGATCAGATGTTGCGATCCATTCGCGCCACACACAAACCGATGTACACCGATTGCGTCAACAACCCTGACACACAGAATTTTTTACGTTTTGTCGGGTTTTATATTGGCATGACGGTGGCCCGTGTGGGCAGCATGCCCGTCAAATGGCTGGATTTTTCGCAAGCCAAGAAGGACCTTCCCGAACTGGAGTTTCAATTTGAGACCTCCTCCATTTGCCTGTTGGGTGGTCGTTTCTATTTTTTATTGGGACTGGTGACCGAAATCCTTCTGCAACCCGACCCTCAGCGTAACTTGCCCGGATGGGCCAACGACGCACTTCAACATGCACCGGCCCCGATTCCATCTATCTTGCGAAGCAGCGTGCAATCTGATTCGGCTAGCCCGCTTGATGACCTAAGGGCGTTGGCTATACGCAAAGCAGGCTTTATGGCGGCATGGTGCATGTTTGCGGTTGAAGGCGGTGCAACCGGCGCGCCTACGGTGTTTGTTCCGGGAGAAGACAATGGTGGAACATTCACGGACTTCGGTTTTTACAGCAACGCCGAATCGGCCTCTGCGGCGGCTCAAAGCAAAATGGAAACCAATCCTGACCGTGTGCCGTTTCAAGTCATGAGCTTTGACGGCTATGCCAACCTGCATACCGGTCGCACCGACGCATTGACAATAGAGTTGCGTATCTACGCAAGTGAACGGCCTTCAATGCAAGAGAATTTCACGATGACAGTGGCCTGCCCTTACCGCAATGCCAATGACCCCAAGGGATTTGCGATTTACAGCCCCAAGCTGCTCGAATGCTCTGCGACTGCGGAGGTGCACAGCGCCATCTTCCAGCACTTCTACCTTGGTATTGCCGAGTTCAAGGCACAGGATTTTGATTGGTTCAAGTACTTGGATGAGCGAATCTAGACCGCACTGAACATGCGCGTACATAGATGGAGCGCATTGAGCGATAGTTGGCGCGGGTTTTCAGGGCTAACCCGCCGCCTCCTGCCCACTCTCAATATGCGCCCGCATCGCCGCTTGTGCCGCCGCAGCATCCCGCTTCATCAACGCCGCCATGATGGCAGCATGCTCGGCCAGTGACTCTTCAATGCGCCCCGCCTTCAGCAGCGACTGCGCGCGGTTGAGCTTCATCACTTTGCGCAGGTCGGCCACCATTTGGTCGCGCCAGCGGTTGTTGGCTACCTCTAGAAGTTTGAGGTGGAAGGCCTCGTTGATGGTGAAAAATTTGATGTGGTCTTTGCGTTCTTTGGCGGCCTTCTCCAAGCTTAGGTGCAGGGCTTCCAGCTCTTGCAATTGCTCTGCTGTGGCGGTGCTGGCCACGGTGCCTGCAGCGTCGGCCTCTAGCACGGCCATAAGGTGAAACACGTCGCGCAGGTCTTTGGCGTTGACCTCGGTCACATAGGCTCCGCGCCGCATTTTCATGGTGACCAAGCCTTCCGCGGCCAGCACTTTGATGGCCTCGCGCAGGGGGGTGCGGCTGATGCCGTATTCGCTAGCGAGCTTCAGTTCGTCGATCCATGCGCCGGGTTGCAGGTCGCTTGCCGTGCCGGCAAAGATGCGCTGGCGCAGCAACTCGGCTACTTCTTCATACAGTGGGCGCGGTTTGAGTCTGACGTGGGGCACAGCGGCATTCAT
>JANOLC010000099.1:0-6310 GCA_031419575.1 Burkholderiales bacterium
GCTGACAACAACTCCTACGCGTCGATGTACCCCGACCAGTCGCTGTACCCTGTTGACTCGGTGCCGACCGTGGTTGAGCGCATCAACAACACCTTCCGCCGTGCGGACGAAATTCAGCATTCCAAAGGTATTGATGCGGGCGACAAGGGCTACATCGACAACTTCGCGCCCATCGTGGCCGATGCTGAAGCTGGCTTTGGTGGTGTGCTCAATGGTTTTGAGCTGATGAAGGCCATGATTAAAGCCGGTGCTGCTGGCGTTCACTTTGAAGACCAGTTGGCCTCCGTCAAGAAATGCGGTCACATGGGTGGCAAAGTCCTGGTGCCTACCGTTGAAGCCAACCAGAAGCTCATTGCTGCCCGAATGGCTGCGGATGTGATGGGTGTCCCCACTTTGGTGATTGCCCGCACCGATGCCGAAGCCGCTGACCTGTTGACCAGCGACTACGACGAGAACGACAAGCCTTTCCTCACCGGTGAGCGCACTGCTGAGGGCTTCTACAAAACCAACAAGGGTATGGAGCAGGCTATCAGCCGTGCCGTGGCCTATGCCCATTACGCCGACCTGGTGTGGTGCGAAACCGGTACACCTGACTTGGCGTTTGCCAAGAAGTTTGCTGATGCGGTGCATAAAGTTCACCCCGGCAAGATGTTGGCCTACAACTGTTCGCCGTCGTTCAACTGGAAGAAAAACCTGGACGACGCAACCATTGCCAAGTTCCAGCGTGAGCTTGGTGCCATGGGCTACAAGCACCAGTTCATCACCTTGGCTGGTATTCACTCCATGTGGTACAACATGTTTGACTTGGCTCAAGACTACGTTGCACGCGGCATGACTGCCTATGTCGAAAAGGTGCAAGAGCCCGAGTTTGCTGCCCGCAATCGGGGCTACACCTTCGTGTCGCACCAGCAGGAAGTTGGCACCGGCTACTTTGATGAAGTTACCACCACCATCCAGGGCGGCAAGTCCAGCGTGACCGCGCTAACGGGTTCGACGGAAGAAGAGCAGTTCCATTGATCTGTAGCTGAGTTCGATCGACTGGCTCCGACTCGTCCCGGACGGTCCCGGTTAGTTCTAAAAAGCCTGCTGGTTGATCAGCGGGCTTTTTTTTGCTGATTTTGCTGAGTTAAAATCTCTGGGAGAAAACGTAGCAAGAGCGAGAAAGGCATTCTGGTTATGACACCGCGAACTACAACGGCACAGTTTTCGTAAGCATTTAAGGCCGTAGTCCGCGCGCCTTATGCGCTGATAGCTACAAAATTCATAGCTGGGTCTACATCAGGCTTCATAGTTAAACGCGGCAAACACCGCGTTTTTTTTTGCCCGGCTCATTCATTCCAAATTCATTCTGGTGTTCATCATGATTCAAATTACGCTCCCGGACGGCTCTCAGCGCGACTACCCCGGTCCGGTCACAGTGGCTGAAGTGGCCGCCTCCATTGGCGCTGGATTGGCCAAGGCCGCGCTGGCAGGCAAAGTGAATGGAACGGTTGTCGACACAAGTTTTCAGATGGCTGCAGACAGTGCCTTGTCCATCATCACTGCCAAAGATGCTGACGGCCTGGAAGTCATCCGTCACTCTACGGCGCATTTGCTGGCCTATGCCGTGAAAGAATTGTTCCCGGATGCGCAAGTCACTATCGGCCCGGTGATTGAGAACGGCTTCTTCTACGACTTCTCGTACAAGCGCCCATTCACGTTGGAAGACCTGGCCGCCATCGAGAAGAAGATGACGGAGCTGGCTAACAAAGATGAGCCCGTCACCCGGCGCGTGCTGCCTCGCGACGAGGCAGTAGCCTATTTCAAAAGCCTGGGCGAGCATTACAAGGCCGAGATCATTGCCAGCATTCCGGCCAATGAAGATGTGTCGCTGTATCGCGAAGGCAATTTTGAAGATCTGTGCCGCGGCCCCCACGTGCCCAGCACCGGCAAGCTGAAACACTTCAAGCTGATGAAGCTGGCTGGGGCCTACTGGCGCGGCGACCATCGCAATGAAATGCTGCAACGAATTTATGGCACGGCCTGGGCGACAAAGGATGAGCTGCAGCAGCATTTGACGATGCTTGAAGAGGCCGAAAAGCGTGACCACCGCAAATTAGGTCGTGAACTGGACTTGTTCCACATTGATGAGCACTCGCCTGGCACCGTCTTCTGGCATCCCAAGGGCTGGACACTTTGGCAGGGCGTGGAGCAGTACATGCGGGTCGTGTACCGCGACAACGGTTACCAGGAAGTGAAGGGGCCACAGATTCTGGACAAGGGCTTGTGGGAGAAAACCGGCCACTGGGACAAGTACCGCGAGAACATGTTCACCACCGAATCAGAAAAGCGTGATTACGCCCTGAAGCCGATGAACTGCCCTGGTCACATCATCATTTTCAACCAGGGCATCAAGAGCTACCGTGACTTGCCACTGCGCTATGGCGAGTTCGGCCAATGCCACCGCAATGAGCCTACGGGCGGACTGCACGGCATCATGCGCGTGCGGGCCTTCACGCAGGATGACGGCCATATTTTTTGCACCGAAGAACACATCCTGCCTGAGTGCGTGGCCTACACGGCGCTGTTGCAAAAGGTCTATGCAGATTTTGGCTTTAAGAACATCATCTACAAGGTTGCGACGCGGCCAGCCCAGCGCATTGGCACGGACGAAAGCTGGGACAAGGCCGAACATGCTCTGATGGAGTCGCTGCGTGCTTCGGGTTGTGAGTTTGAAATTGCACCGGGCGATGGCGCGTTCTACGGTCCCAAGATCGAATACACATTGAAGGACGCGATTGGTCGTCAGTGGCAATGCGGCACCATGCAGGTGGATTTCTCGATGCCGCAGCGCCTGGGAGCCGAGTATGTAGGCGAAGACGGTGCCCGTCATCACCCGGTGATGTTGCACCGCGCTATCGTCGGCAGCCTGGAGCGGTTCATCGGAATTCTGGTTGAGGAGCATGCTGGTGCGCTGCCAACCTGGCTGGCACCGGTGCAGGTCGCGATCCTGAATATCACCGACAGTCAGGCTCAATACTGTCGCGAAATTGCTGCAAAATTAAAGAAAGCATTGTCAAATCAAGAGCTTAGGGTCATTACTGACCTGCGTAACGAGAAAATTACGCGTAAAATACGCGAGCATTCGATGCAGAAGCTTCCCTACATCTTGGTTGCAGGCGACAAAGAGAAGGAAGCAGGATCCGTTGCAGTGCGCGCCCGGGGCAACCTTGACCTCGGTGTAATGTCTCTCGATGCATTCGTGCAAAAAATCGCCGACGACATTACTCACAAGTTGTGATTCAGGCCAGTTTTCTAGCCCATCGAGCAGTTTGTCCGCGTGCACAAAGCGGTTGTAGCTACTATTTTTGTAGCAAATTATATTGAAGGATAGAGCCATCGCTACTGAATTTCGTGACCGCCGTCACCGCGAAGAACGCAAACACCGCCTTAACCGGGAAATCATGGCCCCGGAAGTCCGCCTATCAGGCGTTGAAAACGAGCCTTTGGGCGTCGTGAGCCTGATGGAAGCCCTGCGAATGGCAGGTGAGCTGGATGTGGATCTGGTCGAGATCTCTGCCACGGCGAATCCGCCGGTCTGTCGTTTGATGGATTACGGTAAGTTCAAGTACCAAGAGCAGAAGAAGGCGGCGGAAGCGAAGTCCAAACAAAAAGTCATCGAGGTCAAGGAAATCAAGTTCCGGCCCGGTACCGACGATGGTGACTACAACATCAAGCTGCGCAATATCAAGCGCTTTCTTGATGAGGGCGATAAATGCAAGATCACGCTGCGATTTCGGGGTCGCGAGATCACACACCAAGAGATCGGCATGGCATTGCTCAATCGCATGCGCGCTGATTTGGCAGATTTGATTGTGGTCGAGCAGTTTCCCAAGCTCGAAGGTCGGCAGATGGTCATGATGATCGCGCCGGGCAAGAAGAAATCGGGTGGTGGGGCACCCAAGGCTGCGGCGGAAGTCACGGCCTGAAAGCAGAATTAGTGTCTCGGGGCCAACAAGGCTGCAAACAGTTTGCAGACGCCTCACGAGCGCAATGAAGAAGGAGCATTTAAATGCCCAAAATGAAGACCAAGAGCGGCGCCAAAAAGCGATTCCGCGTTCGTCCAGGTGGAACCGTCAAGCGCGGTCAGGCTTTCAAACGTCACATTCTGACCAAGAAAACCACCAAAAATAAACGCCATTTGCGCGGATCCGTCACGGTGCATGAAACCAATATGGTTTCCATGGCCCAGATGTTGCCCGGCCGTGGTATTTAATTAACGACGAACAAGGAGTAATACATGCCTCGCGTCAAACGTGGTGTAACGGCTCGCGCCCGCCACAAAAAAGTTTTAGCCCTTGCCAAAGGTTTCCGCGGTCGCCGCGGTAATGTCTTCCGGATCGCTAAAGAAGCGGTCATGAAGGCTGGGCAATATGCCTACCGTGACCGCCGTACCAAGAAGCGTGTTTTCCGCCAGTTGTGGATTGCACGTATCAACGCCGCTGCCCGTCAATGCGGTCTGACTTATAGCCAGTTTGCCAACGGCCTCAAGAAAGCCGGTATCGAGATTGACCGCAAGGTTCTGAGCGATATCGCCATTCACGACATGCCTGCTTTTGCTGGCATCGTGGAACAAGTCAAGGCCAAACTGGCTGCTTGATTGATCTGCTAGGGCGCTACTGATTCAGTAGCACTCAATGCAACAAGAACAAGGGCTAGAGCTTGAAAAGGCTTTGGCCCTTTGTTTTTGACTCCGTTTGAAAATCTCTGCTACCCCAAGTTAACCTGCCAAAACTATGAACGAGTTGGATGCAATCATTGAGGCCGCGACGTCCGCCTTTGCCAAGGCCGCGACGCCAGCCGATCTTGAAAACGCCAAGGCCCTGTTTTTTGGCAAATCTGGGCGCATCACCGAGTTAATGAAAGGCATGGCCGCGTTGACTGTGGATGAGAAAAAATCCCGCGGCGCCGCTATCAACCTGGCCAAGCAGGCCATTGACGCTGCTTTAACGGCACGGCGCCAGGCTCTGGCAGATGCCGAATTGCACGCTCAACTCCAGGCCGAAGCGCTTGATGTCACTTTGCCCGGTCGTCAGCGCGGGCAGGGCGGTTTGCATCCTGTATCGCTCACCATGGAGCGGATCGAGGCCATTTTCGGCTCCATGGGGTTTGAGGTCGCGCAAGGCCCCGAGATCGAGTCCGACTGGTTCAATTTCACAGCGCTCAACACGCCCGAAGACCACCCGGCGCGCTCCATGCACGACACGTTTTATGTGGAGGGTGGCACAGCGACTGCGCCCAATTTACTACGCACCCACACCAGTCCCATGCAGATTCGCCATGCCGTACAGCATGTCAAAAAGTATAGCAAACTATCTAATGGTGACGGGGACTTCGGGCTATTTTCAGGCTCAATGCCGGAGATTCGGGTGATTGCACCCGGTCGCTGCTACCGTATCGACAGCGATGCCACACACAGCCCCATGTTTCATCAGTGTGAAGGTCTATGGGTTGGTGAAAACGTTAGTTTCAAAGACCTGAAATTCGTCTTCACTGATTTTTGCCGGGCCTACTTTGAATCTGATGACCTGGTGCTGCGGTTTCGCCCCAGTTTCTTCCCGTTCACGGAGCCCAGTGCCGAAATCGATATCCAGTTCCAAAGTGGTCCACTGGCTGGGCGATGGCTCGAAGTGGCGGGTTCGGGTCAGGTGCATCCCAATGTGGTTCGCAACATGGGCCTGGACCCGGAAAAATACATTGGTTTTGCGTTTGGCATGGGGCCGGATCGACTCACCATGTTGCGTTACGGCGTGAATGACTTGCGTCTGTTTTTTGATGGTGATATCCGCTTTCTGTCTCAATTCCAGTAAATCAAAGAACACGTCTGATCATGCAATTTCCTGAATCCTGGCTGCGCGAATTCTGCAATCCACCACTGACCACTGCCCAATTGGCCGAGACACTCACCATGGCAGGTCTTGAGGTTGAAGAACTCAAGTCTGTGGCCCCACCGTTTAGCAAAATCGTGGTGGGTGAAATCGTTGATGCCGTTCAGCATCCCAATGCCGACCGTTTGCGTGTTTGCAAGGTCAATGTTGGACTCCCCGACCTGCTCGATATCGTTTGTGGTGCGCCCAACGCCCGCGTCGGCATCAAGGTTCCTTGTGCGCTGGTGGGGGCCGAGTTGCCTCCGGGCGAGGACGGTAAGCCGTTCCTGATCAAGGTCGGCAAGCTGCGGGGCGTCGATAGTCAGGGCATGTTGTGTTCGGCTCGCGAGTTGAAGCTGTCCGAAGACCATGGCGGCCTGTTGGAACTGGCTGCTGACGCGCCT
>JANOLC010000100.1:0-2960 GCA_031419575.1 Burkholderiales bacterium
GTGCTGGTTGGAATCCCGCTGATATCGCAGTTAGAACTCATCTGCATACCCGGCGGCACATTGCCGGAAAGCAGTTTGCACTGCGCAGCGTGGTCCTCAAAGCCCGACATGCTGGGCGTGACGGTGCGCTGCTCTAGGATAGCTATTGGGGTGATGGGGTAGGACAGGGTCCCAAAAAATAACTCTGACTTGCTCCCGCCGCCACCGCAACCCGTGGCTAGAAAAAGCAAGGAAAGCAGCGAAAGTACTGCCGCATTTATTCTCATTCAAATGACTCCCTGACGGATAGGAAATTCAACCGCCTTGCGACAAGTATGGCACACTAAAAACAGCGACATAAGAAACACTAAGGGGGTCAAAAAAAAGTCAAAGGCAAAAGTCAAGGGGGTCACAAAGTCAAACAAAGTCAAAGGATTCAGGTCTTAATACTGTTCGGTTAGCCGTTCGAGGTGAGCTGGCAATGTGCGGTCAAATGGCAATGTGGGGTCACAGGCAATGCGGCAATCTGGGGTCACACGGCAATCTGGGGTCAGGTCTTTCAATATCACATTCCAGCTAGAATTCGCGCATATCCCGCCCGCTGCGTCTTGAATTCGCTGATGCCCTCTACCACGTCAGCTCCTGCGGTGATCGGCGCGAGGACATCTACCAGGATGACGCTGATCGCCAGGCTTGGCTAGGTGTCTTGGCGCAGGTCTGCAAACGCTTTAGCTGGTCGGTGCAAGCCTATTGCATGATGGACAACAATTACCACCTGCTGGTGCAGTCGCCTGATGCCAACCTGTCAGCCGCCATGCGCCAGCTCAGCGGTGTCTACACCCAGCTTGCCAGGAAGCCAAAGACTGGCCCTGGAGATCCTGCCGCGCGCCCTTGATCGTCAATGTCCGTGTGGGTGTTGAGCGTGTTAGGGTGACTGCGCCGCAGTTGGCGGGACCGCATCGCTGAATGGTGATTGCCGTCGATGGTGGTATTGACGTGGCGGGTGTTGGCTTGCTCACGCTGCGCCGGGCCATGGCGGGGCGGTAATCAGGCAGATTGGGGTATGAGGTAACGACTGGAGAAAAAGCAGATAGCTATATAAGACCTAGCTATTCGTGTATATATGACAAAGGCCAGAGTCATTTTTGACCTGAAAAATAAAAAAACAACATTACGGCTATGAACGCGAGGGCGCAGGGCCCAAGTTAAATCTGACCCGCCAGAAAATTGCTGAACGGATGCTGGTTATTTGAGCGATAGGTATGAAAATCACGCTCGTCTGTGCTGACAATGCGGCCTTCGCCGAGCGCTTCAGCCATGATTACCAGCGACGCGTCCGCCAAGCCCATCGCCCTGATCGGCAAGCGCCAGCCACGCTCCGGTATCCACCAGAATCATGGTCGGAAGCCGGTTTTGGTCGAGAAATCGAGTAGGCTTTTGTAGTGGGTGCCAAGTTGCTCACCGGTTTCAATGCAGCCGACAAAACCTGCGTCAATCAACGCCAGAAAGAAGGGTGAATTGCCTGAATCTGGCGCGACGGGCGCGACGGGCGCGACCGCAGGCGCTTGCGGGAGGCCATGGCGCTGCTTTACGAACTGGACAAAATCCAGCACCTCAGCCCGCAAGTTAGGTGGAAGTGTCGCTATTTCACTTTCGATCATCTCCATGTGCTCATCACGCATCCCTTCCATATTTCCACCATTCTCATCGTGCAGTTCGCAGTATGGCGCAAATGGATCACGAGATGTCTTCGTTGGCGATTGGCACTTTCATGAATCAGCGATTTGCGACCAGGCGCGCGACGCAACAAAAGGCGAGCTAAAGAAAATTACTTCAAAATAAATAGCTACTTATGCACATCAGACGAGGGCTAGAGGCACTTTTGTCTCAAATTTACTGCGTTTCAAGCTAAAAAACGCCTTGACGTTGCGCACATTCGCATCCGCCGAGAAAAGCCGTTGCGACAGGGCCAGGTAGGCCGGCATGTCGCGGGCAAAAACGATCAGCACAAAGTCGGGGCCGGGCGACACGCGATAGCACTGCTGCACGGCGTCGTCTGCGGCCACGCGGGTTTCAAATGCTTCAAGGCTTTGCACGTCTTGCCGGTCCAGCGTGATCTCCACAATCGCGGTCAGGCCGTGGCCGAGCAGAGGGGCCAGTTTGTCGGTGCTCAGGATGGCAATTTGCCGCTCAATCAGGCCCGCATCGCGCAGGCGCTTGACGCGGCGCAGGCAGGTGGGCGGGGAGGTGTTCACGCGCTCGGCCAGCATCTGGTTGGTGAGGGAGGCGTCTTGCTGGAGCTGGTCGAGCAGCAAAATGTCGGTGGCATCGAGTAGTATTTGTTCCATAAATACAATTATTATGAAATATTCAGCCGTTTCACATTTATCGTGAAATTTAAAGCCAAAAATAGCCAAAAAATTCACACATATTTTTTAACGATGGTTTTACGATCAGCCGCATTACTTTTTTGGAGAAGTCTATGTGTGGCATCGTCGGCTCGGTTTCTACCCGCAACATTGTTCCCATCCTGGTTCAGGGCCTGCAACGCCTCGAATACCGGGGTTATGACTCCTGTGGGGTGGCGGTGTATGCCGATGGCCGCAACCCGAAGCAGCCCGCAGGCCTGCAGCGCGCCCGCAGCACCGCCCGCGTGGCCGAGTTGATGGAGCAGGTGGCCTCCACCCATCTGGAAGGCCGGCTTGGCATTGCGCACACGCGCTGGGCTACGCATGGCGCGCCTGCCGTGCATAACGCGCACCCGCATTTCAGCCACGGGCCAGACTCCGTGTTCAGCAGCGCCACCCGGGCCGCCACGACCTCAAACGCAATGGCCACGGCTTCTGGCGAGGTCATTTCGGGCCGCCCCGGCCGGGTGGCGCTGGTGCACAACGGCATCATTGAAAACCATGACGAGTTGCGCGCCCAGCTCAGGGCCAAGGGCTACGCCTTCCAGAGCCAGACCGATACCGAAGTCATCG